>NZ_JCAFYN010000025.1:0-59887 GCF_059374735.1 Enterococcus sp. GPZ-007
ATGTAGGATGAATGACAATAAACTTTACCATCCGATTGATTTAGCCAGAATGTTTGATGTTCACCCAAATACTATTCGGTTATATGAAAAATCTTCTTTCATCAGTAAAGCTAGGCGGAATAAGAACGGCTATCGAGAGTTCACTGAACTGCATGTTCTTCAGCTGCAAATCTGTCGGCGCATCTTTGGCTATCCATTTACTAAAAGGCATATTAGAGATACAGGTAATGACTTGCTGCATTCTATAGCTGATCAGGATTGGTCATTGAGTCGAAGCCGCTACGAAAATTATATTGAAGCCATCAGGCAGGAGATTATTGTAGCTGAGTATGCTGGGAAAGTATTACACGATTGGAGCAAGCGAAAAAAAGATTTAGATAAAAAAATTGCTCCCAAAAGGTACAGTAGAAAAGATGTAGCTGAAAGATTTGGCGTCACCGTTGAGGCTGTAAGAAATTGGGAAAGAAACGGATTAGTTCATGCCGTTCCTTTAGAAACGGAGAAGCAGGTAGTATATTCCGAGGAAATGATTGATCGTTTCTATGTTATCTATATGCTGCGACAAGCCGGTTATAGTATTTCTGCGATTCATCGGAGCATGAGAAATTTTGATCAAAGAGAACCTAAGAACGTTTTGAGTTCTCTCCATCAGCCGGACCAGGACGAATTGATATCGGTTGGAGATCGCTGGCTGTATGAGCTGAAGAAACTGGAGAGGAATGGTACTGAAATTCCAGCGATCATTGATCGGCTCATGCTTCTGAAATCTGAAAATCCATGAAATTATTTTGAAAGAGGGCAAGTCAGATCAAGTATCTGATTTGTCTTTTTTTATAATGGAATAAAAGGGGGGAGATTCAATGAAAACAGCAACCTGTTTATGCGGCAAGGTATCGATCAAGGTGAAGGATTTTCATTCAGAAGTGGGCGCCTGCCATTGTTCCATGTGTCGAAAATGGGGCTCAGGCCCGCTTTTGACTGTCGAAGCCGGAACAGCAAACGATATTCGTATTCAACCAGAAAACTTAGTTACCAGATTTAAATCTTCTGAATGGGCCGAAAGAGGCTTTTGTTCCCAGTGCGGTTCAAATTTGTTTTACCATTTATTGCCGACGGATGCCTACAGTATCCCAATTGATCTATTCGATGATCAGGAAGATGCTGTTTTATCGACGGAAGTTTACTACGATCAAAAACCAGCATATTATGACTTTGCGAACAAGACGAAGAAACTGACCGAAGCAGAAATCATGAAAATGGTACAAGAAAAATATTTTGATGAATAGAAAGAGCTGATAGAATAAACGGATTCTAACGGCAAGAGATTCTTAAGATTTTTTGACGATAAAGCGTTTTCGTGCTATCGTAAAATCATAAAAAGAAAAGTGAGGGATCCCGTATGTATTATTCATCAATGAAGTAGAAAAGCTGCATTAAGACTGTACCTCAGGAGACTAAGGGAGCAGTGTGCAGATTTTCGAAAAATTGGTGGATGTACAGCGGGGTTCTTTTTTGTGCAAAGAAGGCTTATTTTTCTATAGGTCTGTTTGTCTAAAAATAGCTCAGCGGCCCAGTTTTTCGAAAATAACTGGGTCTTTATTGTCTTCATTTGAAGTCAAAACGAGGTGTTTATTATGACAAACATTAAAATCGAGCATTTAACATTTGGTTATGATCAACTAGGAACATTGCTGTTTGATGATGCGCAATTAAATATTTCAGCAGATTGGAAACTTGGCCTAGTTGGACGAAACGGACGTGGAAAAACGACGCTATTGAATTTATTACAAGAAAAGCTGCCTTACCAAGGACAGATTACCCACCAATTAGAAATGAACTATTTTCCCAAAAAAATCAATGATCCAACGCAGCTAACGTATTATGCACTGTCGGAAGAGAAAGAATTAGATATTTGGAAGCTGGAGCGAGAATTGACCCTGATGGGTTGTGATCTGGATATTCTGTGGCGATCTTTTTCTACTTTGTCAGGCGGCGAACAGACCAAAGTCCTTTTGGCACTCTTGTTTCTGGATGATCAATCGTTTCCTTTGATTGATGAACCGACGAATCATTTAGATATAAAAGGACGACAGCAGGTAGCGGAGTATCTTGGTAAGAAGCGGCAAGGCTACATCTTAGTCAGTCATGACCGAACTTTTTTGGATCAAACCGTCGATCATATTCTAGCCATTGAGAAAAGTCAATTGATTCTCTATCACGGAAATTTCTCGATCTATGAAGACCAAAAAGCTCAACGAGATGCCTATGAACAGGCACAAAACGACAAGCTGAAAAAGGAAATCACTCGGCTGCAAAAAACAGCCAAAGAAAAAGCTGAGTGGTCCAATTCACGGGAAAAAGACAAAATGAATAAACCCAAGGGCTGGATCGATACAGAATATCGACGTGTTAGTCCAGGAGCGATCGGAGCCGATGCTGCACGTATGATGAAACGTTCGAAGGCGATCATTCAGCGGGTGGAAGGGCAGATCGGTGAGAAGGAAAAATTGTTGAAAAATATTGAAACCGTTGATGCACTCAAAATGTCTTATGAACCGAGTTATCATCGGCGAATTTTGCAGGTAGAAGACTTATCGTTAAGCTATTTGGGAAAAAACTTGTTGAATGGAAAGAATTTTGAGTTACTACTTAACGAATGTATAGCAATTACAGGAAGAAATGGAAGTGGTAAGACGTCACTGATCCAAGCTTTATTAGGTGAGTTTGAAGGGGAGATTACCGGCATGATCCATCGTGCAAATGGATTGAAGATCAGTCGGGTGCGCCAAAATTACGAAAGCAATCAAGGGTCATTAGAGGATTTTGCGGAAAAAGAACGATTGGATTACTCACAATTTTTAAACAACTTGAGAAAACTCGGTATGGAGCGTCGTGTTTTTGCTAACCGCATCCAGGATATGAGTATGGGACAACGGAAAAAAGTCGAACTGGCAAAATCTTTATCACAAACGGCTAATTTGTATTTCTGGGATGAACCGTTGAATTATCTTGATGTCTTCAATCAGAAACAAATTCTAGAACTTCTGCGACGAGTCAAGCCAACCTTAATCTTGATTGAACATGATGAGTATTTTGTCCAAAAAGTCAGCAATAAAATTGTTTGCTTATAATTTTGTATTAATTAAAAAAATTGAATATCTATTTTCTGACAATGATTGAACATCTGGTTTGAGGTTGATACAATTTTTTTAGAAACTGAATAGGATACTAGAAAGAAGAAAAGATGAAAGCTGGAAAGCGAAGAATGATTATACGGATCGTACTTACCTTGCTGATGATGCTATTGCTTTATTTACTGGTTCAGTGGTTTTTGTGTCAGAAAGCTGTTGAACAAGGTGAAGAAAGACTAAAAACATATCAAGCAAAAAAAGCAGAGTTGAGCTATGGTGATATGACTTATGTTGATGAGGGAAGCGGGGAAACAATTCTCGTGGCACATGGTATCAGCGGCGGTTATGATCAAGCATTTGATACAGTCAAAGATAAAGCGGAGGATTATCGAATTATCGCACCTTCACGGTTTGGCTATTTGGGAAGCGATACACCAAAGGATGCGACACCTGCCTCACAAGCGAAAGCTTATGTTGAGTTGTTGGACAAATTAGGAATCGAAAAAGTTTACATGCTGGGGACTTCGGCCGGCGGGACGAATGCCCTTCGTTTTGCACTGGATTATCCAGAAAGGACAGCGGGATTAATCTTGTATTGCTCAGCCGCTCCGTTGACCAAGAAACCTGAAAAATACATGAAGTACCAAGGTCCGCCTGCTGTTTTGTGTAGTAATTACGCCATGTGGCTCATGAAACCACTTTTTGGTCCAATCATGGGGATGAAATCAGAGACCATTTATGAAATGATGCCTGTAAACGAACGGAAAGAAGGGATGGTGATAGATGCCTCCATCACTAATCCAGATATGGCTAGAAATTTTGCTGAGTATCCGATTGAGAAGTTGAAGGTTCCAACATTGATTTTCCACGCAAAGGATGATAAGTTATCCGATTATTCAGCAATGTCAAAAGCAGTCCGACGTTTTCCCACAGCTACTTTTGTTTCATTTCCTGATGGCGGGCATCTTATGTCCGGTCATGGCGCAGAAATAGATGAGGCACTGTCACAATTTATCAAAGAAAATCAATAATAAAAAAAGCCAAGCAATCAATTACGATCAAGTTTGAAAGTAATTGATTGCTTGGCTTTACATTTATAAAGTATTTTTCTAAAAAACTTTCCGATCATCACTATTCGGATAACTACAATGTCTTACTTAAGCGATTGTAAGCGATGATGCCAAAAATATATTGGAGAATCAATAGACCTCCTAAACCAATACAGGCATATCTTGAAAACGGAGCGAAATATCCCAGGATACTTAGAATAGAGAAGGTAAACGCTAAGGCCAATTGTAAAATCATCGTTGCGATATAGGCTAGACGCCCGCTTTTATCGCGCAGCATAATCTTTCGTTCGTCCTTCAAATCAATTGTTTCCATTTGTCTCCGATTTTCATATTCAGCTTGATGCTCTGGTTTTAACCAATAAAAATACTTTCCAATTATGATAATACCTGGAACAATACCCGCTCCAGTGATCCCCCATAGTAAAGCCTCAAGGCGAAATTCTGTCATTAATGCGATGACCATGCTGGTAATACCGACAAAACAATAAACAAAACCTGTATAGAGCGTTGATTTTTTCATTGTACTTCCTCCTCATAAATGAAAATATCTTCGATGCTGACATTAAAATAGCGAGCAATTTTGAAGGCCAAAAGAATGGAGGGGTTGTACCGACCATTCTCCAATGAGCCGATCGTTTGTCGGGATACTTCTAAAGAAACAGCCAACTCTTCTTGTTTTATACCACGTTCTTTACGCATTTCCTCTAAGCGATTTTTCATTTCATCACCTCAATTAAGGAAAGTTTACTTTCCATACATTAATTATAAACCAAATTCAATTAAATGTAAAGCTAACTTTCCATGCGTACAAACCACAAAAAAACCAGCTGAATAGGACATCAACTGGTTGTGTATTTAGCGTTTGATAAAATCATGGGGAACGCAGATTTTCTCGTGTTTATTGTGATAAAAAGCTTCGAAAGCTTTTTTCCCGCATTCAGGCAAGTGGTGATCTAGCGTAGAAAAGCCCATTACTTCACTGATCAGCAAATTTTCCCTTCCAATCACTAAAGGTTTGTTTGTGCTATATTGCTGCAAAATAGTAGCGGCAATATCGTCACCAAATGTCAAGATACCATCGACCTTTTGTTCTTTAAAAAAATGGGCAGCTTGAATTCCGTCAGAAGCCATGATGCAATCCCAAAAAATATTAGCCTCATCAAAATCAGGATAGACATCCTTCGCGATGCGGATCGAGAATCTTGAGTTATGACTGATATTTTTACTCCGCCCCAAAGTCATTCCGGGACGCTTAATCCTTTTTTCCTTCATGTAAGAGAAAGCTTCTCGAAGGGATTGTTTAAGATTTATATAGACACAGCTGACATCAGCATTTGGAATCTCTTCACAAAAGATGATGGGACCATATTGGAAATAGTCAAAAAATTCTTTGATCGGGTTAGATTTCGTAGTGACGATCAAGCCATCAAAGGATCGTTTTGCGAACTCTTCTAGATAGCGTTTCTCTAATTCTTGATCATAGTTGGTGGGTAGCAAACTAATCTGATATCCATGGTCAAAGGCCGCTTGTAGGATGCCACTGAGCATCTGATCATAATAGGCATGATTAACAAAAGGCAGGATTACTCCGATGTTTTTTGTTTTGCCATAACTCAGATTTTGAGCGGATCGATTAGGCACATAATTCAACTCTGTCATAACCTCCAGCACCCTAGCTCGTTTTTCGTCATCGACATAAGGATGATTGTTGATGACACGAGAAATCGTGGAGACAGAGTAGCCAGTGAGTTTTGCGATATCGCGGATATTTGCCATGGAAACACCTCTTTGCTTTAAGCAGCTAAATTTTCTTTCAAATATTCAATGACAGCAGGACCAAATTGATAAAACGTATATCGACGATCCTGATAAAAGAAACTGACGATTGGACATCCTAACATTTCATTAATGAATAAATGTTTGATTTCAGACATTTTAAGATACTCGATAATTGGTCGCCGTAAACCGCGATTTCTAACCAGTCTTAATCGATCTTTAGAAAAATGCAGGGAAACTTGAAAATGTTCTTGTGTATCAGCTTGTTGAACCTTTACATACGTATTCATAAAAAATTCCTCCTTTTTTTCTTTACAAGGGAAGTATAAGTTATGAAACGAGTTTCAGAGCAAGCATTTTATTCTACTTTTCTAAAATAAGGAGAGCTGTTCACGTTTATCTTCAAATTCATGTAAATAACCAAAAACTTCTTCTGTCCTCCAAAGGATATCATGTTTTTGACATGTGTCGATGAAAATCTCCATTAGCCGATCATTATTTGGACTATTACAGCCATAATTATCACCGAATGCATACTGATATTTTTTCTTCATACCAGGGAAATGCTTATCCAGTTGCTCA
Source organism: Enterococcus sp. GPZ-007 (assembly GCF_059374735.1). NCBI lineage: Bacteria > Bacillati > Bacillota > Bacilli > Lactobacillales > Enterococcaceae > Enterococcus > Enterococcus sp. GPZ-007. Next base: position 6,560 of record NZ_JCAFYN010000025.1, read on the forward strand.
TAAAAATACTCACGATTGCCGGCACGCATGGTGACACCAAAACCAAAACAGAGAATTCCTTTGACGCCTGCTTGAATGCAATAATTTAAAATTCCCCGCAGATTTTCTTCGCTGTCATTAATAAAAGGTAAGATGGGGGATAGCCAAACGACGGTGGGAATGCCGGCTTCTTTGAACGTCATCAAGGTTTCAAAACGTTCTTTAGTAGTGGAAACGTAAGGCTCCAGAATTTTACACAACTCTTCGTCATAAGTTGTTAACGTCATCTCCACGACCGCTTTTGTCTTCTGATTGATTGACTTTAGGACTTCTAAGTCGCGTAAGATTCGAGAAGATTTTGTTTGGATCGCTACACCAAATTCATATTTATCGATTAATTCCAAAGCACCCTGTGTGATTTTTAAGCGTGGTTCTAATTGAATATAGGGATCAGTCATTGCTCCAGTGCCAATCATACAAGGTTTGCGGCGTCTCTGCAGTTCCTGTTCAAAAATTTCTAGTGCGTTTGCCTTTATTTCAATATCTTCAAAAGTATGGTTGATCTGGTAGCAATCACTGCGGCTGTCGCAATATATACATCCGTGTGTACAGCCGCGGAAAAGATTTAGACCGTTTTTTGCTGATAAAATTGTTTTGTATTCTTTATAATGCATAGCGTCACCTCCTAGAACGAATGTTCGTATTAATTATCCCATAAATTTTAGCTGATAACAATCGAAAGTATCGGTATAATTAGTAATGGAGGTGTTTTTATTGTTGAAAATAGGGGAATTTTCCCAACTCGGACAAGTATCGATTCGCACATTGCGCCACTACGACGAGATTGATCTGCTTCACCCCATATTAGTCGATGAAGAATCCGGCTATCGTTACTATTCAGTGAAACAATTAGAAGTGCTGGCCCAAATTGTTTTACTGCGTGAATTGAAATTTTCATTAAAAGAGATAAAAAGCCTGATTCAGCAGGATCCGAAGATTTTTACCGCTGCTTTATTAAAAAAGGATCGTGAAATCGAAAAGGAGATTCAGCGTGATCAATTTCGTCAGCAGCAGATCCATCAAATGATCCAACGAATGAAGCATAAAGGAAAATATCAGGTGGCGATAAAAAATGTCCCAGCTTGTACTATCGTTAGCCTAAGAAAAAAAATCAAGAGCTTTTATCATGAAGGATTATTATGGGAAGAGTTCAAGACTCTTGTGGAAAAGCAGCAAATCGAATTTCCCCCCGAGCCTGATCAAAATTTAACGATTTTTCATGACAAAGAATATCTGGAAGAGGGTGTGGATGTAGAAGTCGCGATTGTTTCAGAAGCGGCAGCTCAGAGTCCCTTGAAGATGAGACAGCTTCCCGAACTTGAGCACGCTGCGATCATGTTTGTGGAAGGAAATTATCATCAGCTGCCGGAAGCCTATCAATCATTCGCTAAATGGCTGGACGAACATCCAGAGTTTGAAATGGTGAAAGCAACTCGACAAATCTGTCACGTAGGACCAGAACATACGGACAATCCAGAAGAATATCTAACAGAATTACAAATTCCATTAATTCCCTTGACTCTCACATAACGTGAGGATTTATCTTCTAATTAGAGGTCGCGACTCAAAATATTATTTGAAGAAAAGGGGAATTTGTCATGGAAATAAAAGAAATCGGTAAAGTAAAACAGACAGATGCAGGTGTTTATTTAGAGCTTTTGCTGGAATATCAAGAGGGTTTGATTGGATTGGATGATTTTAGTCATTTATATGTTTTGTATTGGTTCCATCATTTAGATATTCCTGAACTAAGAGGAACCACTGTCAGCAAGCCTTATACTAATGGACCCGAAGAATTAGGAACCTTTGCTACACGCGGACCGGTTAGACCCAATCCGATTGCTTTATCGGCTGCAAAAATTACCAGTATCCAAGGAAACAAAGTCTATCTCGAGTATTTGGACGCGGAAGATGATAGCCCGATTCTAGATATCAAGCCCTATACAGCGAGCTCAGATGTGTTAGAAACCTTCAAAGGCCCCGACTGGTGTGCGCATTGGCCGCAAAGCTTTGAAACCTCCGGCGATTTTGATTGGGCTGCAGAATTTAATTTTCCAGAGTAAAGCTAGAAGTCTCAGAAATGAGGCTTTTTTTGTGATTGGTAGAATCGAATGCGTAGTGAAGATAGAACCGTCTTTACGATTTTTTGGAAAAACACTCCATTTAAAATGAAGTAGCTGTCAATAAATTCTTGTCTTTAAAAGTAGTTGTGACCGGAAAACATGTAAATAATTGAGAAAAATGAAAATTTCAATGATTTTCTGATAAAACAACTATTATCGATGTTTCATCGTTGATAAATAAATACAATGATGCTATATTGTCAAATGTAAGTGATACAGATTTTAAGGAGATGTAATACAGTGAGCAAAAAAGGTTCAGAAATCATTGTAAGAAGTTTAGAAAATCATAACGTACCATATATCTTTGGTATTCCCGGTGCCAAGATCGATGGTGTTTTTGATACATTAGAAGATCACGGGCCACAATTAATTTTGGCTCGTCATGAGCAAAATGCCGCTTTTATGGCACAAGCAATCGGTCGTCTGACTGGAGAACCCGGTGTAGTAATCGCTACAAGCGGCCCTGGAGCAAGTAATTTGGCTACAGGATTAGTTACTGCAACAGCGGAAGGCGATCCTGTTTTAGCGTTAGCTGGGCAGGTAAAACGTTCCGATCTTTCAAAATTAACACATCAAAGTATGGACAATGCAGCGCTATTTGCTCCTATTACAAAATATAGTTCAGAAATCCAAGATCCAGAGACCTTATCAGAAAATATTGCCAATGCTTTCCGGATCGCTAAGACGGCTAAAAAAGGAGCCAGCTTCTTATCCATTCCGCAAGATGTGACCGATGGAGAAGTTAAGGGAGAAGCAATCAAGCCTTTGTCTGCACCAATTCTAGGTGCAGCTTCAGATGAAGACATCACGGATTTAGCAAAGCGAATCCAAGAAGCGAAACTACCAACCTTATTAGTCGGTATGCGAGCCTCTGGCAAAAAAGAAACAGCATCCATTCGTAAGTTAGTCGAAAAAACTGGCTTGCCAGTTGTTGAAACCTTCCAGGGTGCCGGGATTATTTCTCGTGAATTGGAAGATCATTTCTTTGGTCGTGTAGGTTTGTTCCGCAATCAACCAGGCGATATGTTGTTAAAACGCAGTGATTTAGTTTTAGCAATTGGTTACGATCCAATCGAATACGAAGCACGAAACTGGAATGCAGAGAAAGATGCACGTATTGTAGTAATAGACGAAGTGCCGATGGAAATCGATCAATACATGCAGCCAGAAGCTGAATTGATCGGCAGCATCGCGAAAACGATTGAAAAATTAAGCGATTCGATCGACAACTATCAATTATCAACGGATGCAGATCATTATTTATCGACACTGCAAGAAAAATTAGCCAACGGCAAACAGAAAAGTGAAACAGTTGAAGACCGTGTGCATCCGTTAGAAGTAATCGATACTTTGCAAAAAAATGTCACCGATGAAATGACGGTAACAGTTGATGTCGGTAGTCATTATATTTGGATGGCCCGTCATTTCCGCAGTTATGAACCGCGTCACTTATTATTCAGCAATGGAATGCAAACCTTGGGCGTTGCTTTACCATGGGCAATTTCATCTGCGTTAGTTCGACCTAATACGCAAATCTTTTCAATTTCTGGCGATGGTGGCTTCCTGTTTTCAGCACAAGAACTAGAAACGGCGGTTCGATTGAAACAAAAGATTATTCACTTGATCTGGAATGACGGCAGCTACAACATGGTGGAATTCCAAGAAGAAATGAAATACGATCGTTCATCAGGGGTTCATTTTGGTCCGGTTGATTTTGTGAAATATGCGGAAGCCTTTGGGGCAAAAGGACTACGTGCAACGTCAAAAGCTGAATTAGAAGCAGCAATTCAAGAAGGTTTAGCAACTGAAGGTCCTGTGATTATCGATATTCCAATCGATTACTCTGATAACAAAGAATTAGGTAAGACGATTTTACCGGATCAGTTTTATTAAAAGGACTATCTATCGAATACAGCAATCAGAAGTAGAAGGGGATTTCTCATGACAGTGAAAACTAAAAATTATATCTACCAGCATGGAACACTTGGCGGATTGATGCAGGATCTAATGGACGGCACCGAAAAAATCGGGACTTTGTCTAACTACGGCGACTTTGGCTTAGGTACATTGGAAGGGTCCAATGGAGAAGTCATTTTCTTGGATGGCGTCATTTACCAAGCAGACGAAACAGGAAGGGTTAATCTGTTATCTGGCGATGAGCTGACACCCTATGCGGCAGTGACTAATTTTGAGTCAGATGAAGCATTTTCATTAACGCAAGTTTCTGACGATTCGGTTAAAAAAGCAATTCTTGAAAAAATCAGCCATAATCTATTCGCGGCTGTGAAAATAGATGGGACATTCAAGCACATGCACGTGCGGGTGGCTCCAAAACAAGAGAAGCCCTATCCGCGTTTCGTGGAAATCGCCCGCAATCAACCAGAATTTGAGGCGGATAACATTTCAGGAACGATCGTTGGTTTCTTTACACCAAGATTATTTCATGGGGCTGCCGCTGCTGGTTTCCATTTGCATTTTATCAGTGATGATCGAAAATTTGGCGGGCATGTTCTGGATTTTGAGTTAGCAGATGGAACAGTTGATTTGATGGAGTTGGCAGAATTCCGCCAACACTTTCCAACGGAAAATGCGGATTACTTATCAAACGAGATCAAACTAGAGGAAATCACAAAAGATATCGAAGAAGCAGAATAAAAACAGCAGAGCTGCAGGTTACCTGCAGTTCTGCTGTTTTAAACTTCTTTACCCATTTTTGATTTTGATGAGATCAGGCGGGAGCGTCCGGGTGCTTGGACTAAAATCGTCAGTTCCTTCAACGCATCTTTAGCGATCCAATTTTTTGCTTTCGAATCTTCTTTTTGCATCGTTTCAGCGGCTTCTATAGCTAAGTTTTTTGCTTCTTCATTGGTTTTTCCAAGTTCTCTTAGCGCCCAAGAGGCGGCTTTCTTTACTAACAAGCGATCGTCATCAGAATAATCAGCGATCATTTTTAAATAATCCTTAATTTCTGAGATGGAAAGAGAGGCATGGGTGGAAGTACTAGCGATTAAGGTAAAAGCTGCCCGTTTGTAAAATAATTCATCAGAATTGATCCAATCCCTAATGAAATGGTCAAAGTCGCTTTGTTTTATCAGAATACTTTTACAAAAAAGATCACAGAGATCCCATGAAATGATCCCGCTCATAAAGTAGCTGATGTCTTCATCCGTACAGTCTTTAGGCTTGAGCGCCAATACAGCGAGGATTCTGCATTCATGATAATTCGTCTGCCACAGTTCCATTAGAAAATCCTTGTCCTTAGGAAGCTTTCGCGCGAACTTGCGCAGTTCAGAAGTGGGGACACCGATTGTATACTCCGCAGGAATGCCAAATTTAATAATATTCTTTTTGAATTTTTCTGAGGAAGAAGCTTGCAAATAAGTAATAATTTCATCAATCGTCAATCTTCGACATCCTTTCTTGTAATAAATAAAAAGTGTAAAACAATGATCAGAGATATTCTGATGATTGCTTTACACTTTTTTTATCGTTCTTAAACGCCTAATAATGGGGCAGGGTTAACAAAGCCTGACCATAATGCAGTAGATACACCGAAGTGTAAGTGAACACCAGTTGAGTTACCAGTCGTTCCCATACCGCCTAAAACTTGTCCAGCGCTGACTTCAGAGCCAGTACCGACACTTGGTGCAGAGACCATGTGCATATAGTATGAATAGTAGCCGTCTGGATGCTGAATCACAACATGGTTACCAGCTGACCAATGGAAACCTGCTTCTACGACTTTTCCGCCTTTAGAAGCCATGATCGGAGTACCAGCAGCTCCAGCAAAATCGATGCCATCATGCTGAGTACCAGAGGCTCCTGTTGGGTCTTGACGCGGTCCAAATGGACTAGTAACGACTAATCCGATTGACAAAGGTGAAGCCCAACCACTGCTGTTTGTCGCAGGTTTTGCTTCATTTGTCGTTGGAGCTGTTGGGTTTGTAGTAACTTGACTAGCTCCAGCATCTGTAACGGTTTGTGCTTGCTGTTCTTGTTGTTTTGCTTGTTGCTCTTGTTTCTCAGCTTCCAATTGAGCGATTTCTGCTTCTTGCTTTTGTTTAGCAGTTTCAGCTGCAGCCGCTTGCTTTTCCGCTTCTTCGGCCGCTTTTTGTGCTTCCTCAGCTGCAATCTTCGCTTGTTTTTCAGCCTCAACTTGTGCTTTCGCACGTGCTTCTTCTTCTTTTTTACGCTGTTCTTCCAAGGCTTTCAAAGCTGCTTGACGTTTCTTCTCAGCTTCTTCTTTTTGTTTTTCATATTTCTCTTTTTCGCCTTTTTCAGTTGCGATGCTGGCTTGGATCTCATTGATCTTCACTTGCTGATCTAATTTTGTTTGAACTAATTGCTCTTGTTTCGCTTTTAGTTCAGCAGTTTTCTTGTTGATCGATTGCAAGCGTTGTTCGGCTTCTTTTTCAAGCTTTTCTAGCTCAGCTTTGTCCTTTGTTTGTTGCTCCATGATGTTTTTGCTAGCTGTTAGAATAGTAGAGACAGCCATTGTTTTTTTCACGGCTTCGCCAACAGATTTAGAATTGATTACAGCATCAACGAGCGAGGCTGAATCTTGTTTCGTTTGAACATCACGCGCTTGGCTACGAATCTGTTCGTCACGTTTTTGGATTTTTTCTTGAAGAATCGCAATTTTAGCGGTCAAATCGCTTAATTTCTTTTCTTCGTTCGTTTTTTCTTTTAAGACAGCCTGCACTTCTTGTTCAACAGCGGCAACTTGCTGTTCCAAAGCTGCTTTTTGGTTTTCAGCCGATTGTTCTGTTTGTTGCAAGTCAGAGATCTTTTTATCTTGATCGGCAATCTTTTGATCGTACTCATCTGCTAGAACACTAATTGGGGTAGCGGTTAAGGTTAAGGCACATAAAGTTAGTGCTGTATATTTTTTTAACTTAATCAATGGATTCCCTCGCTTTTTTCATCTTTCGCGTTCAATTATATAAGAATTTGTGAAGAAAAAGTTTAAAGTATTTGAATTTTTATCTAACCGTATAGATTGTAATGATAATGAAATATTATGACGGAGAAATAAGTGATAAATCACTTGACAATCCAATGTGTTACTGAGTTTTAATTCTTATTTTTTGTTTGATCGCCTATATTTTAAACAATGGAGTTATTCATCGAATTGGGGTAGAATAAACCAAAAGTGTCGACGCTCTTTACACGCGGGAATATCGAGAGTGGCACGACCAAAGAAATATTTATTTTATTGAATAGAAATTAGGAGGAATTATTGTGTCCTGGAAAAATCAAGAAGCAAAAGAAGAAGCATATAAACTATTATTGTTGCAGCAAAAAGCATTACTGGAAGGTGAAACTGATCTGATCGCCAATCTGGCAAACTCATCAGCTCTGCTGAATCAAACGTTACAAGAAACGGTCTTTGCAGGGTATTACTTGTTCAAAAATGATGAATTGATCTTAGGCCCATTCCAAGGCAATGTCTCATGTGTTCATATTGCAATGGGAAAAGGGGTCTGCGGAGAGGCGGCTGAGAAGAATCAGACCTTGATCGTTGAAAACGTGCTGGAGCACAAGAATTATATTGCTTGTGATTCAGCGGCACGCTCAGAAATCGTTGTGCCGATGAAAAAAGGCGATCAATTAGTTGGTGTATTAGATTTAGACAGTTCTGAGATCAGTATGTATGATCAAATTGATCAATTTTACTTGGAACAATATGTGACGTTATTACTAGAAAATTTAAACTAAAAATTTAAAAAATAGCAAAAAAGATGGTTATTTGATAAATAACACCCTTAATGTAGTAATTCATTCCGCTTAATGCTACTATATAAGTGTAGTATAAAACATTAATGAGGTGGTTGAATGAATAAAGAAGCGATTATTGTAGGGGAAAGCTATGAATGCCGGAAAACTGATTTTGCTCGGCCGATCATTGGAGAGGTGATCCGTAAAGAGAATAATGGCTGCATCGTGAATGTTGAGCGCTTTTACGGTTTAGATGCAGATAAGATTGATCAAGTAAATGGACATGTACTAATTAAATATAGTGAAGTAGCAGGGATTGTTTCTAAAGAATGTTTCTTTAGTTAACAGACCGTCCTGTTTAAAGAAAATCACTCAGATAACTTATTTGAGTGATTTTTTTGTGCTTAATTTTCAGATGATTAATCAATGACCAAATAAAATAACGTCTCCTTTTTTCTTATAATTCTTCAAAAAAATAGTTTCACTATTCTTTAATAAAGATCGTAATGGCGTTAATATGTGCATAAAGAAACCCATGGAGAAATTTCTGCCATGGGTTTCTTTTGCTAAGCATTTTACATTGACTCAATTAAGCAGTCGGCGAACTTAGATGTTGATAATTCTTCAATCTCAAGCATTTGAGCAAAATCATGTGTCATTTGATTGCTTAGTAATGCTTGTTCAATGGCCGACATGATTTTATGGCTAGCTTCAAACCAACCAAGATGATCGAGCATCATGGTAGCTGAAAGCAGTAATGAGCAAGGATTCGCCCAGCCTTTACCAGCGATGTCAGGCGCAGTTCCATGAGTGGCTTCGAAGATTGCATGTCCAGTATTATAATTAATGTTCGCTCCTGGTGAGATACCGATTCCACCAACTTGTGCAGCAAGGGCATCAGAAATATAATCGCCGTTTAAATTCGTTGTAGCAACGACCTGATATTTTTCTGGATATAGGAGTATCTGCTGCAAGAAATTATCTGCGATGACATCATCAACGATAATTTTACCTGCGTTTCTTGCTTCCTCTAGTGCTGCATTTGCTGTTTCGTTGCCTGAATCAGCAGCGATTTTTTTGAATTGATTCATCGTGAAGGCTTGTGGATAGTTCTTTTCAATCAAATCATAGCCCCAGTTCTTAAAGCCGCCTTCAGTAAACTTCATGATATTTCCCTTATGGACTAAGGTGACACGTGTTTTCCCTTGTTCAATAGCATAATCAAGTGCTGCCCCGATCAATCGTTCGCTGCCTTCTTGAGAGATCGGTTTGATTCCTAACGCGCTGGTTTCCGGGAAGCGAACTTTAGTAACAGACAGTTGTTTAGTTAAAAAGTTCAAAAGATTGTTTACTTCTTCCGACCCTTTGGCAAATTCGATTCCAGCATAGACATCCTCTGTATTTTCACGGAAGATCGTCATATCGGTTTTTTCCGGTTCTTTCAAAGGAGAAGGGACTCCTTTGAAATATCGTACAGGACGTACACAGGCATATAAATCCAGCTCTTGACGCAAGGTAACGTTCAGGGAACGGAAACCTTCCCCAATAGGAGTCGTCAAAGGTCCCTTGATTGCAACTTTATGTTCCTTGATGGCTTCCAATGTTTCTTCAGGAAGCCACGTACCTGTTTGATTAAAGGCCTTTTCACCGGCAAGAATCTCTAACCAATTGATTTTTCGATCATCAGAGTATGCGGAGGAGACTGCTGCATCAACGACTTTTTTAGTTGCCTGCCAGATTTCTGGTCCGATCCCATCTCCTTCGATGTAGGGGATGACTGGATTCAATGTGTTTGTCATTATGCTTGCTCCTTTTGCATTTTTTTATTAATCACTAATGGTAAAATTCCCTGATTCTTCCAATAAGCAATATCTGCTTCAGAATCGAAGCGTAATTTTGCTTGGAAGTGGGTGTCTATTTCACCTTTTGCAGTCACATCGACCACTTGGTTAATCGTAGGTTCAGCAGGAAAATCAAAGCTATAGCTTTCCAAGCCGGTCAAACCAAGTGAATCAGCAGTTTCGCCCGGTAGGTATTCAAATGGGATTACACCCATCATCACTAGATTGCTGCGATGAATACGTTCGTAGCTCTCAGCTAAAACAGCTTTCACACCTAATAGATTCGTTCCTTTAGCTGCCCAGTCACGAGAGGATCCCATGCCGTAGTCTTTACCTGCAAGAATCAACGTGCCGATTTGTTCTTCTTGATAGCGCATCGCCGCATCATAGATTGACAATTCTTCGCCAGTCGTCGCTAATCTTGTGTAACCCCCAGTAGTATCAGGGGTCAGTTGGTTCTGTATCCGAATGTTCCCAAATGTACCGCGCATCATGACTTCATGATTGCCTCGTCGAGAACCAAATGAGTTGAAGTCTTTATAGGTCAGACCACGATCTTTTAAATACTTCCCAGCAGGTGATTGAAGTCCGATGTTTCCGGCTGGAGAAATATGGTCGGTGGTGACGGTATCGCCAAATTTGGCTAAAACTTGCAGGTTAGCTAGTGGATTTTCAACATCGCTCTTCTTGCCTAGATTGGTAAAGAATGGCGGATTTGCGATATAGGTAGACGCGTCATCCCATTCGTAACAATCGCCAACAGAGGTCTCTATTTGATTCCAGCGTTCGTTAGATTGATAAACGTTTTTATAGGCTTCGCGGAAATCGTCAGGATTCAAGAAATCATTGATATAGGCATTTACTTCTTCTTGAGAAGGCCACAGATCTTTTAAGAAAATCTCTTTCCCGTTGATTGTCGCTATAGCTTCGGTTGTTAAATCCTTTTTGACCGTACCAGCCAGAGCATATGCAATCACTAAAGGCGGAGAGGCTAGATAGTTCGCTTTGATTAACGGATGAATACGTCCTTCAAAGTTTCGATTCCCAGATAAGACAGCGGAAACGACTAATTCGCTATCTTTAATTGTCGTTTCGATCTCTTCAGCTAATGGACCAGAGTTCCCGATACACGTTGTACAGCCATAGCCGACGATATCAAAACCTAAATCAGCTAAAGGCTCAAGCAAATTGCCTTTTTCCAAATATTGCGTCACGATTTTGGACCCAGGAGCCAAAGAAGTTTTGATTATCGCAGGGACTTTCAAACCTAGTTCAACCGCTTTTTTAGCTAATAAACCAGCAGCTACCATGACAGAGGGATTGCTTGTGTTTGTACAACTGGTGATTGCCGCTAAAGCAAGATCACCGGTCTCAATCGCATCGTCGCTCCCGGTGATTGCAACTTTGCGATCTATTTCATCGCTCTCCAAACCAAAGCCCTTTGGACCGCTTGGATTAGTCAATGAAGCCTGGAAATTTTCTGCTACCTCGGCTAAAGGAATCCGATCTTGCGGACGCTTAGGTCCAGCAAGAGACGAATGCACTGTTGATAGATCTAATTGAATCACGCGGGTATAAAACGGTGTTTCGGTACCATCATAAAATAGTTGGTTTTGCTTTGCGTAAGCCTCGACCAAAGCGACCTGCTCTTCGGAACGACCAGTTAGGCGAAGATAACTTAAAGTTTCTTCATCAATCGGGCAGAAGCCGCAAGTAGCGCCATATTCGGGGGCCATGTTTGCGATCGTCGCACGATCAGAAAGACTCAAGCTCTTATAACCTGTTCCAAAGTATTCGACAAATTTACCAACAACTTTTTCGTTACGTAAAAGTTCAGTCAGATATAGTGCTAAATCAGTTGCGGTGGCGCCCGGGCTCAATGCTCCAGTCAATTCCACACCAATTACTTCAGGAGTAGGAAAATAGGAAGCCTCGCCTAAGATAGCAGCTTCGGCCTCGATGCCGCCGACACCCCAGCCAAGTACACCAAGACCATTAATCATGGTCGTATGGGAGTCTGTTCCCTCTAATGAATCAGGGAACAGCAAGTTTTCATCATTTTTCAAAATAACATCCGATAAATATTCAAGATTAACCTGATGGATGATCCCTGTTTCAGGCGGAACAACTTCAAAATTGTCAAAGGCTTGCTGTGCCCATTTCAGGAACTGGTAACGTTCATGATTTCGTTCAAATTCTTTCTCGGTGTTATAAGCCAAGCTCTCTTTAGTCCCAGCACAATCCACTTGAACTGAATGATCCACGACTAAAGTAACAGGGATCTCTGGATTGATGACTCTTGGATCTCCGCCCAGCTTCACTACCGCGTCACGCATCGCCGCAAGATCAACAACCGCTGGAACTCCGGTAAAGTCTTGTAAAACAACTCGCGATGGTCTAAATGGAACAACTCCTGACGGTTGACTTGCATCAAAAGCAACCAAATTTTCTAAATCAACAAGTTCTTGATGACGTGCCAAACTTTCTAATAATACACGAATGCTGTATGGATAATCAGCGATGTTTTTTTGGTACGACTTAACAATTGATGAAAGATCGTAGTATGTATAATGTTCGTTATTGACGAAAAGCTCTTTTTTCCAATTCAATCCAAAATCCCTCCTGAGTACGTTATCGTTTAAAATCAGATGGGTTTATTATACGAATAAAGAAAAAGAAAGTAAATGATATTATTAAAAGTATTTCATTTTACGCCAATGGTGTTATAATGTTTCTTAACCCGATTGTAAAATTAAATATGGTTAGGAGGACACAAGAATGTTAGATTTGCACCAAATGGCTGAAATATGCCGAAAAGAGGATTATTTAGATGCTTCTTTATATAGGAAACATAACGTAAAAAGAGGGTTGCGTGACCTCGATGGAAAAGGCGTATTGGCCGGTTTGACCAATATTTCGACGATTCATCCGCAAATTATGGATGGTGATAAGGTTATATCCAAATATGGAGAATTGCGTTACCGCGGAATCGATATCAATGAATTGGTGAACGGATTTGTTTCTGAAGAACGTCTAGGGTTTGAAGAAGTCAGTTACTTGTTATTATTTGGCTCCTTACCGACCAAAGAAGAACTGGCGGAATTCAAGGCGTTGATCGGTAAAAGACGAACGCTTCCGACCAACTTTGTTCGTGATGTTATTATGAAGGCGCCATCACATAATATCATGAATATGATTTCCCGCAGCGTTCTGACATTGGGATGTTATGATGATAAACCAGATGATATCAGTATTGAGAATGTTTTAGATCAAAGTTTATCATTGATTGCTATTTTTCCTATGATCGCAGTTTATTCATATCATGCGTATAATCACTATAGCAAAGGTGATAGTATGTATATTCACCGCCCAGATGAAAATTTAAGTACTGCGGAAGCTATTTTGACGATGCTGCGCCCAGATAAGAAGTACACTTTCCAAGAAGCGCAAACGTTAGATATGGCATTGGTTTTACATATGGAACACGGCGGAGGGAATAACTCAACCTTCACAACTCGAGTTGTTACTTCCAGCGGCACGGATACTTATTCAACTATCGCAGCGGCTCTAGGTTCTTTAAAGGGTCCTAAGCATGGTGGCGCCAATATTAAGGTGACTCAGATGATGGAAGATTTAAAGGCGAACGTCAATGATTGTGAAGATGAGAACGAGATTCGAGCCTACTTGGAAAAGGTCCTAAATAAGGAGGCCTTTGATAAGCAAGGCTTGATCTACGGTATGGGCCATGCGGTTTATGCTGAATCTGATCCGCGAGCTGAGATTTTCAAACGTTATGTAGAAAAATTAGCGGCGGAAAAAGGTTCCGAGGCATCAGCAGAATTCAACTTATACCGCAAAGTTGAACGATTAGCTCCTGAAATTATCTCTGAGAAACGTAAAGTCTATAAGGGGGTTAGTGCGAATATCGATTTCTTTAGCGGCTTTGTATACCACATGTTGGATCTGCCGCAAGAGTTATATACACCGATGTTTGCCATTGCTCGGATCGTTGGCTGGTCGGCACATCGAATCGAAGAACTGATCAACGTGCAAAAAATAATTCGTCCTGCTTATATGGAAGTTTCCGAAGATCGGGAATACGAAGAAATCAATGAACGCTAAAAAAGTCCGCCAGATTATTCTTCTGGCGGATTTTTTCTATTCAGTGATTAATCCTAGATCGACACAGGCTTTCCAGATGCCGTCATCTCCAACAGATGTTGTCACATGAGCAGCTTTTTCTTTTAAAGCTGGCGCTGCATTCCCCATTGCCACGGGAAATCCGACCACATCAAACATGGTAAAATCATTTTCTTCATCTCCGAAGGCCAAGGCTTGTCTAGCAGTAATATTCATTGATTCGCAAATTTTATGGATTCCCTCTGCCTTCGTTCCCGTTTTTAAGTGGATATTAGCCGCAACAGGTGCCACTTTTTCTACGATTAAGGGTGAATCCATCTCCAATTTGAAATCAGCTTTGTCACTCCAAGGCACAATCAGTTGAATGACGTCATCTGGCAGGGGATCTGATTTACTCAAAAAAGTTTTTCTCGAGTAACGGTCGCCTTTGTACTGGTTTGTTTCAAAGCAGTATAGCTCGTGAGGCGTTTCGATCAAGCATTCTAACTTAAATTGATCCAAGTAATCGAGTAATTCTACTAACAGTTCCTGAGGGATAATATTCTGATGGATCATTTTCCCCTGATAATGGACACAGTTTCCATTGGATGAAATGACACTGTCTACTCCTAAGCCATGTGCTAGGTCAGCCAGGGCACCGTAATGACGACCAGATGCGATTACAGGTTCGATCTTGTTTTCTTTCAATTTGCGGAGGGCGAGTTTGGCAGAATCAGGAATCCGTTCAGCGAAAGATAACGCATGAGGCAAATTGTTATCGGCTAATGTGCCATCAATATCAAAAAAAGCAACACGATAATTTTCCATGGGAACACTCCTATTTTTATTAGTATAATCATTTTCCAAATAATGGATTAGAAGAGGAACTGAAATCCTAAGTGAATTCGATTACAATAAGTATAAAAGAAAACAATGGAAACATCATTACATTTTTTTACTCAAAAACTTTACTTAAAAGGATTGATCGACATGATTGTTATTATTACTGGTGCCTCACATACGGGTAAGACAGTTTTGGCCCAGAAGCTGTTAGAAAAGTATCACTATCCTTACTTATCAATTGATCATCTGAAGATGGGGCTGATCCGCAGCGGTGAAACAAAATTGACACCAGCAGATGATAAAGAACTTACACCGTATCTATGGCGTATTTTGAAGGAGATCATTAAGACTGCAATCGAAAATAAACAGCATCTCATTGTCGAAGGACTTTATGTTCCTTTTGATTGGAAACAATCATTTTCAGAGGAATATTTGCAGGAGATTCGCTATTATTGTTTGGTTATGACAGAAGATTATATAAAGTCGCATTTCTCTGATATCAAAAAATTCGCTAATACGATTGAAAAGAGGTTGGATGATTCTGATTTGACGATTGAAACAATGATTAATGAGAATGCAAAAACTTTGGCGATGTGTCAAAAATATGGATGCAACTATATTTTGATTGACCAGACCTATGATTTTGAATTGGAGCTGTAAAAGGAGGGCGAAGCATGGAATTAGAATCGGATAAGCTAGCTGATTATCTGCAAGATTTACCGGAGATATGTTTGAATGAGCCTGCGATAAAAAACTTAAGTCAAAAGCTTTCTTCAAATACTGAAAATGAAATTGCTAGCATTCAACGAGCCTTTTATTATGTTAGAGATAAAATTGATCATTCGTGGGATATCCAAGCGACCAGAGTGACCAAGACTTCTGTTGAAGTTTTAGAAAGCGGACACGGAATTTGCTATGCAAAAGCCAATTTACTGACAGGATTATTGCGAAGAGCCGGAATTTCGACCGGTTATTGCTATCAAAAGCTGCTTCTTTTTGATGAAGTAGATAAGCGGTATTGTATCCATGCACTGAACGCCGTATACATAAAATCCCAGGATGCATGGATTAGGCTCGATGCCCGTGGAAATAAAACAGGAATTGATGCACAGTTTTCTATGAATAAGGAGCATCTTGCTTTTAATCCAGACACACGTTTAGGTGAACGAGATTATAACGTAATCTATACAAAGCCAAATAGGAAAACCATGCGTGTGTTAGACGAGAGTAACGATGCTTTGGCAATGTATGTGAATGCCTTACCGGAATCTCTTTAAGTGAGTGATTAGATTGGTTGTCTTTCCATTCGTTTAAAAATTCGCTACAATATTAAAAAAAGATAGTCGGAGAAGAGCACATGAAAAAAATTACCATCAAAGAGGTTGCGGAAGAAGCGGGCGTTTCAAAAACAACGATTTCACGCTTTCTTAATAATAATTACGGCAATATGTCGAAGGAAACCAAAGCGAAGATCGCAGAAGTGATCGAACGCCTAAACTATCGTCCAAGTAAACAAGCACAGTCACTAAAATCAAAACATAGTTATCTGATTGGTGTAGTGGTTGCCGATATTTCCAATCTGTATTCCTCATTACTATTAAAAGGAATCGGGTCTGTACTTGAACAAAGTGGCTATCAAATGATCATTGTGGATGCTGCTAATTCAGTCACGCAAGAAAAAGAGTTGTTGGAAAAACTACTAGATCAGAGTGTGGAAGGAATTATTCTGCAGCCATCCTCGCGACAAACAGCTAACTACGAGTTTATTACTGAACGAAATATTCCGCTCTTGTTAGTTGATCGGCAAACTGAACCGGAAAAATGGTCTTCTGTAATGACCAATAATATTGCTGCCACCCAAGAAGTTTTGGAAAAAGCTTTAAATATAGGCTATGAAAATGTGGTCGTTGTAAGTGAACCGGTCAAAGATGTGAGTACTCGGGACTTACGTTATCAAACCGTCAAAAAAACCGTTCAAGCAGCAGGAAAAACCTGCAAGCTGCTTGAAATTACTGATGAGAATCAATTACCTGATTTACTTCGACCAACTATTGCTGAATCGAAAAAGAGCTTGCTTTTTGCCTCCAATGGTCGAATGTTGATGGATGTTTTGGGATGGTTGATCCAACAAGAAATTGAAATACCCGCAAAAATTGGTATCACTGGGTTTGATGATTGGAACTTAACTGAGCTAGTCGGACCAGGGATTACCAGTATTGAGCAGCCTTCTAAAAAGATTGGCAAAATTGCCGCACAGAACCTTTTAAAATTACTGAAAGAACCGCAAGAAAGACAGGAAATTATTGTTCCATCAGATATTCGTTGGCGAAAATCAGTTTAATATCTGTTATTTTATAAAAATAATTTAGTGAATAAGCAATGTATAGGAACCGGTTTCCATACATTGCTTATTTATTTTGTTCAAAATAATATGTTTTTTAAATCTGAAACCGTTGACAATTTTCGGAAACCGGTTTACTATACGAGTATAGAAACCGGTTAACTAATTGGAAGGACGCGATTTTATGAAGGATAGTAGATTAGTGCTTAATTTTTTAGTTTTTGCAGATAGAGTAGCAGATGGTGCGTTGCAAAGCGATTTGTTAAAAGAGATTTCTGATTTAGGGTTTAATCAAGTAGAAATCAGAAGAGAGTATTTTAAAGATATTAATAATGAAATTGATGTTATTCAATCGGAAGCTGAACGTTTAAACATGCAATTGTTCTACAGTGTTCCGGACGAAGTCTATGTAGATGGAAAGATCAATCCAAGATTAGAGCAGTATTTAGAAGAGGCCAAAAAAATGGGTGTAAAACACATTAAATGGAATATTGGCGATTTCAATGGAGAGCTTCATGAAACTGAATTGAAAGCGCTTCTTGAAAAAGGTGTAGAGATTTCGATTGAAAATGATCAAACTCAAACTTCAGGTACGATCAAAGCCATCAGTAATTATATGAAGGCAGTGAAGCGAGCGGAATTACATATTGGTTACGTTTATGATTTAGGTAACTGGCGCTTCGTTGGTGAGGATGAAATTGAGGCGGCCAATTTATTAAAAAGCTACGTACATTATATTCACGTGAAAGATGTAGCCTATACAGACGAACAACCACAAGCGGCGGGATTAGATCATGGTGAAATTGATTGGCGTAAGGTCTTACAAATTCTACCAAAAAATGTTCCGGTTGCAATTGAGTATCCAACAACTGCCAATGCAGAGATTCTAGAAGCCAAAGAATTATTGGAGAGTGAAATCTAATGACAGAACAACAAACAAAAATCGATCCAGAAAAATTTGCTTACCATTTTATGGAAACGATTCATCGTCCTGAGATCGATAAGGAAGATATGGAAAAAGCTGCCAAGGAAGCATTAGCAGCTTACCTAACAGGTTATTACTTAATTCAAAAATTCAACCATATGGAAAATGACTTCTTCGTTGAAGATCATGCCAAACCAATTTCAAAATACCAACGCATTTTAAGCGAATTAAACAATTATTAGGAGGTGAACGAAATGGGTAGCGCAATAACTGGAATCTTATTAGCCGTAACCTTTATCATCTTTGTTCTCTATGCTATGAAGGGTGGAAACTTAACAGTCGGCTTCTTCGTAATGGCAATCTTGTGGACGGTTATCGGAATGGTGCCTTTCAATACAGCGGTAAAAGAAATTTTCACAGAGCCGGTTCTGAATTATGGTAAGACCGCGGCATATATTATCTTTGGATCTTGGTTTGGACGAGTCTTAGTCGATACGGGAATCGCTGGCAGTATTAGTCGGCGCACGGAAAAGGTCGGTAAGAAAAGTCCCGTATTAGCAACGATTTTAATCGCTCTTGTAATCGCTTTAATATTCACGAGTTCTTATGGTGTCGGATCAGCTATCGCTGTAGGAGTCATCTTATTTCCAATCATGTTTTCGATTGGTGTTCCGAAAAACATTGCTGTCTCAGTTTTCACGATTGCTATTGGTGCAGCGATGTATGTTAACAATGTGTTGTTTGTCCAATTTCAGGTCTTCTTTCCAAAAGTAGCATGGGGACCGCATTACCAACGCTTTGGTTTTGTTGCAATGGGCGTTCAGATGGTGATCTTGATACTTTTCATATTGTTCAACGCAAAGAAAATTCGTAACGGAAAACCTGAAATCGTTGAAAGTACTACAGAAAAAGAAGTAGTAGAAGTTCCAATTTGGACTTACGTATTACCAGTCATGCCAGTAGCTCTAAGCATATTTGCTAAATGGGATGCAGTCCCAGCACTTCTACTGTCGACGATTATTGCCTTTGCAGCGACAGGAAACATGAAACGTTACAGTAAGTTCGTCACAATGATGAATGAAACCGCTAAACATGCGATCAGTGATATCGCTGGCTTGCTGATCATGCTCTTCGTCTTAACGATGTTCCAATCTGCTGCGGTTCATGCGATGTCAGGTTTTACCAGTGTATTCCAGGAAATTATTCCAAGCAGCAAGCTTGTTTTGATCATCATCGTTGCGATCATCGCGCCGCTTTCATACTTCCGTGGTCCGTTGATGCTATATGGTGCTGGCGCCGCTACCGCTGCGATATTAGTAGGAACTGGTATGTTCGATCAATACTTCCTGTACGGACTGCTGGTTGTGCCTTCAATGATGGGTGTCTCAGCTTGTATTACACAATCATGGAATTTATGGTCTGTGCAGTATGCAGGACTGGATACTAAAACATTCTTAATGACGGGAATGCCATGGGCATGGGCTGCTACCGTTTTGAATTTGATCGTTGCTTATATCTTACTTTAAAGAAAATAAAAACAATAAAATGAAAAGAGGAAGTTAACATGAGTGAATTTTTAACTATTGGTGAACCAATCGCATTATTTGGGTCTGAGGAAGTCGATAAATCATTGAAAGATGCTAGTCATTTTCAAAAATTTCTGGCTGGTGCAGAAGTCAATGTTGCTGTCGGTGTTTCTCGTTTAGGCCACAGCAGTGAATACATTACCCAAGTTGGAAAAGATCCTTTTGGTGAGTTCATTATCGATCGTTTGCATGAAAACAAAATCGGAACGGACTATATTTCTGAAACTGCTGATTTTTGGACGGCTTTCCAATTGAAGGATCGTGTCAGTCAAGGGGATCCAAGTATTTTCTATTTCCGTAAAGGATCAGCAGCTGCCCATTTTGATCAAGCAGTTTTAGATAAAATTGATTTTTCTGGAGTCAAAATGGCACACTTGTCTGGAATTTTTCCAGCTATTTCAGCAGAAGCACAAGAAGCCTTCCGCCATTTAATCCATTTATTGGAAAATAATCATATTCGTACCACCTTTGATCCAAACTTACGTCCACAGCTCTGGGCAACCCAAGAAGAAATGGTGGAGACGATCAATGATCTCGCCTCACATGCAGAGATTGTTCTCCCAGGTATCAATGAGGGAGAAATCTTAATGGGCAGCCGTGATCCTGAATCGATCGCTGACTTCTATTTAAAGAATGGTGAGGCGACTAAAACGGTTATTGTCAAACTGGGGACAGAAGGTGCTTATGTGAAGCAAAAAGACGGTACTAGCTTTACTGTTCCAGGCTTTAAGGTAGATAAAGTGGTGGATACTGTTGGGGCAGGTGATGGTTTCGCGGTTGGATTGATTACAGCTCTAATCGAGAACAAATCATTGAAGGATGCTGTTATTCGAGCAAATGCTATTGGAGCTATGGCGGTTCAATCACCTGGCGATAATGATGGTTATCCAACCCCGGAAGAGTTAGCAAAATTTTTACAACAACAGGAAGTGGAAGCATGAGATTACAAGCGGCAATCGACCGTGTCTCGTTGGAAGATGCGGTGGCTTTAGCTAAACAATTAGATGGTAAGACAGATATTTTAGAAATGGGCACGTCATTGGTCAAGGATTACGGAAATCTTGCAATCGTAAAATTGAGAGAGGTTTTGACGCAAACAACGTTGCTGGTAGATAGTAAAACGATTGATGAAGGTGCTTATGAATTCAATCAAGCTTTTCATCATGGCGGAGACATCGTCACTGTGATGGGAGCTGCATCGGAAGACACCTTGAAGGCTTGTTATGAGGTCGCTCAAAAAGAAAACAAGACTATGATGATTGACTTGTTAGAAGTTGCGGACGAAAAAATTGAAAAGATCAAAAATTTTCCAGAGGCAATCTATGCGTTGCATCACTCTGTTGACCGCAAAGATCAATTCAATGCTGCAAGCAGCGTTGAGGATTTCCGCAAAAAACATCCTGATATTAAACGCCTTGCGATCGCAGGCGGAATCGACTTAGAACAAGTCGGTATCTTAGCGGAGCAAGGAATCATCGAAGTGGTTATCGTAGGATCAAAAATTACTAAGGCGGAAGATCCGCTCAAAGCAGTAAAAGAATTTATGGGAGCTGTTCACATATGAAAACAATTGAAACGATTATGGAAGAAATTAATCAAGTCATGAAGCTAGTCGATGAAAAGGATTTGGACGATGCCTTACCGCTATTCCAAAAGGATAAACGAATCTTTGTGATCGGAGCAGGTCGTAGCGGTTTTCAAGCGAAAGGCTTTGCGATGCGATTGATGCATATTGGCTATACAGATTATGTCATGGGTGAAACGATCACACCTTCGATCCAAAAAGGTGATACATGGGTCGCGATTTCCGGTTCAGGTACGACAAAAGGAATCGTGGCAGATACCGAATCCGCAAAAAAACTGGGACTTGATATTGTTGCTTTAACTAGCGATAAAGAATCGCCATTGGCAAAACTGGCGGATAAAGTCATTACAGTACCCGGTGCGACAAAAACAGGCGCAGGCATAAAATCCGTTCAACTTTTATCTAGTCTGTTCGATCAGACTGTGCACATCACCTTAGACGCATTGACCTTGAAATTAGCAGAACGTGATCAAACTTCTAATGAGGATGCGCTTCATGAGCATGTCAATGTGGAGTAGGTGTGAACAATGAAAAAAGTTGAGATCTTAACACGTATAGAAAAAACAGGTGTTGTAGCGGTCGTTAGAGAAAACTCTCGAGAGCGTGCATATGAATCAGCTAAGGCGGTAATCAAGGGTGGGATCAAAGGGATCGAAGTGACATTCTCAGTGCCGCAAGCGGATAAAGTAATCGCTGATTTGAAGAGTGAATATCAGGGTGATACGAGTGTTGTGATTGGTGCTGGTACAGTATTGGATGCAGTGACTGCGCGGTTAGCGATAGTAGCAGGAGCAGAATTTATCGTGAGTCCTTGCTTTGACCAAACTACGGCTGAGCTTTGCAACTTATACCAAGTTCCATACATGCCCGGTTGCATGACAATCACGGAAATGCAGCGAGCGTTAAAAAGTGGTGCGGATGTAGTGAAGCTGTTTCCAGCTAATAATTTTACTCCGCAAATGATCAAGGCAGCGATGGCTCCGTTACCACAGATTAACATCATGCCGACCGGTGGGATCAACTTAGAAAATATCACACAATGGAAACAAGCTGGAGCGATCTTAGCTGGTGTCGGCGGAAACCTATTCAAAGGCGCGGCAGAGGACGATTATGACTTGGTTGCGCAAACAGCTGGAAAATATATAGAAAAATGGCGGAATAGCTGACCATAAATGAAAAATAGTTTTCTCGGTTTTGGAAACCAAGAAAGCTATTTTTTGAAACGAATGATTATATTTCGAAGAGTGGGCTGCACTTGAAAGCTGGCTGAGTTTTGATTTGTTCTCCATTGACAAGCGAGAATTTCTCTGCTATTTTATTAGCAATCGAAGAAACGCGATGATAAAGAGAGTAAAGTAATCATATTTGCTAAAGAGAGTCCTTATTTGGTGGGAGAGGATGCAAATCAGTTGCTTGAAAATGGCTTTTGAGCGGATTTCCCGAAGGTTTAAGGAAATACGGATGCCCCCGTTAACAAGGCACAGTCTCCGAAAATTTTTTTTGGGTACTGGTTGAGGTAAAGTCTGTGAGGATTTTACGATTAAAGGTGGTAACGCATAGTCATGCCCTTAGCAATTTTTTTGCTGAGGGCTTTTTTGTGTTTGCTTTTAAGTTAAGGTGACGATCTTAACAGGTAAGACTTCAATGACTAATCTCAGAGGATAATCGTAGAATTGGAAGGTGGAAGAATTATGGCAGGTTTTTTAGTAGTTCAAACGGATTTTGGTTTACAGGATGGTGCGGTTAATGCAATGTACGGGGTGGCTTATCAAGTTGAACCGACATTAAACATCAACAATTTGACCCATGAAATTGAACCTTATAACATTCATGACGCAAGCTATCGGTTATTACAGGCGGTTACTTATTGGCCGGCTGGTACAGTGTTTGTTTCAGTGGTTGATCCTGGAGTAGGCTCAACTCGCCGCAGTGTCGTCGCGGAGCTCAAAGACGGGCAATATGTCATTACACCTGATAATGGCACCTTAACCTATTTAGCTCAGTATGTAGGCATCAAGGAAGTGCGGCAAATCGATGAAGAAACTCAGCGTTTACCAGGCTCATCCGAGAGTCACACATTCCACGGTCGCGATGTTTATGTTTACAATGGGGCTCGCTTGGCAAGCGAAAAAGTTCGCTTTGCTGAACTAGGAACAGTCATTCCAATAAGTGAATTAGTATCATTTCCATTAATCGCACCTGTTCAAAGTGAAAAGACAATTACCGGAACAATTGATATTACAGATATCCGTTTTGGCTCGCTATGGACGAACATTCCAGTGGATTTTTTCAAAAAATGGCAGGTTGAATATGGACAAAGCCTGCTAGTAAAAATATACTATCAAGGTGTGATCCGTTATCAAGACGAAGTCGTCTTCGGTCGCTCCTTCGCTCAAGTTGCACCAAAGGAAGCTGTGCTTTACATCAATTCATTACTGAATGTTGGTTTGGGGATTAATTTGGATTCCTTCTCTGGTGTGTATAAGATTGGAACGGGTAATGATTGGACGATCGAACTGACGAAAATTTAGGGATCAAAGCACTTATTTGCAAGGAAATGTTTGAAACGCAGTAATACATTAATTAATAAGGGAGTAGAAAAGTATGAATAAGAAATTCACAGTAAAACACATTGTAGCTATCGGGATCGGCGCGGCAGTTTTCTTCATTTTGAAGCGTTTTGTGACGATTCCAACGGGGATTCCAAACACGGATATCGCGACGGCGTATCCTTTCTTGGCACTGTTAGGCGTTGTTTATGGACCAATCGTTGCGGGGTTGGCAGGTTTTATCGGTCACGCATTGGGAGATTTGACTACTTATGGCGCTTGGTGGTCTTGGATTGTTGCATCAGGAATTTTAGGAGTATTCTTTGGTTTATTAGCAAAACGAATTCCAATCGAACAAGGCATTTTCGGCAAGAAAGAAATCGGAACATTCTTAGTTGGTGAAACGATCGCCAACTTGGTTACTTGGGTTGTCATTGCGCCTATTGGTGATATCCTGATCTATGCAGAAGCACCAAGCAAGGTATTTACCCAAGGTGTTGTTGCTGGAATCACGAATGCGATCGTAACTGGAATTATCGGCTTTATTTTATTAAAAGCTTACGCACAAACTAAAACGAAAAAAGGCAGTTTGAACAAAGAAGCTTAGAACGCGAGGATATAAAATGATCGAGTTTCGTGATTTTACATTTCAATATGACAGCCAAGCTGAGCCAACGTTAAAAAAAATCAATTTGACGATCGATCAAGGTGAAAAGATTTTGATCATGGGCCCCAGCGGCTCAGGTAAATCAACTCTAGGAAAGTGTTTGAACGGCATTATCCCGCAAAATGAAAAAGGGACGTTTACCGGCAGCTTAAGTATCAACGGAAAAGCCTTTAGTGAATCCTCGATTTACGATCTTTCTCTTGATGTTGGAACGGTGCTGCAGGATACGGACAGTCAATTTGTCGGCTTGACTGTAGCTGAAGATATCGCTTTTTCACTGGAAAATGAAATGATTGAACAGGCCGAGATGCGAGAAGCAGTAAACTACTGGTCGGAAAAAACGAATTTATCAGCCCAATTGGAAAAACGGCCGCAGGATCTCTCTGGGGGACAAAAACAACGAGTAACAATGGCTGGTGTCTTAATTGATGAAACGCCGATTCTCTTATTTGATGAACCCTTAGCCAATCTTGATCCTCAGACAGGCTATGAAGCGATCCAAATGATTGACCAATTGTATCAATCGCAAAAGTTTACAACGATCATCATTGAGCATCGCTTGGAAGAAGTCTTAGCAGCACCAATCGATCGGGTCATCTTGATGAATGAAGGAACGATCATTGCGGACATGACACCAACTGAGTTACTAAAAAGTGATCTATTGGCAGAATATGGGATACGTGAACCGCTATATATTACAGCGTTGAAACGAGCGGGAATCCCGCTAACGGATTTCGCTGATCTCACACAGGTTGATCAATTGGTCTCATCAGAAATAGCGGCTGCGTTAGCAAAATCGCAAGGAGCATTTAAACCGATTCCCAAAAAGGAAGATTCGTTATTAACATTGAAGCAGCTTTCCTTTGGTTTTGGCAATGAATTGGTGATTAGGGATATTGATTTGATGCTTTACCAAGGTGGGATGGTCAGCTTAGTAGGTCATAATGGTGCGGGTAAATCGACATTGTCAAATCTGATCACAGGTTTCTATCCACTTCAATCAGGCGAACTATTATGGAAAAACCAATCAATCGCAGATGAAAGTATCAAGGAACGAGCGGACAAGATCGGATATGTTCTGCAAAACAGCAACCAAATGCTATCCAAGAATATGATTTTTGAAGAGGTTTCTTTAGGGTTGGAAAATCGTGGAGTTGATCCGGACACGATCCAAGAAAAAGTATTAGAGACTTTGAAGGTTTGCGGTCTTTATGAGTTTCGTAATTGGCCGATCTCTGCTTTGAGTCATGGTCAAAAACGTCGTGTGGCGATTGCTGCAATTTTGGTGTTAGAGCCGGAGTTGCTGATCTTAGATGAACCAACGGCGGGTCAAGATTATTATCATTACAATGAAATGATGACTTTCTTGCGTAAATTGAATCAACGAGGGATCACGATCTTGATGATCACTCACGATATGCATTTGATGCTGGAGCATACACAACGGACACTGGTCTTAAAGGATGGACGGATCATCGCTGACGAAACGCCCGCGAACGTACTATCTTCAGCAGAGCTTGTCACTTCAGCAAGCTTACGGCAAACGAGTCTATATCATTTGGCAAAAAACAATCATTTAGCTGACGCTACAGGCTTTGTGTCGGCATTTATTCAGCAGGATGAGGGAGGATCTTATGGAGGGCAATAATTTAATCGGTTATTTGCCGAAAAAAACCGTAATCCATCAACTCAGCGGCTTTACGAAGCTGTTATGCTTCTTGATGATCTCAGTTGTTGGAATGATCTCCTATGATACACGCTTCTTGTTAGGACTGGCGATTTTTTCAGCAATCTTATTTCATACAGCACAGATCAGTTATCGTGAGATTTCATTTGTCTTGAAATTTATCGCGTTCTTCTCCATTTTGAATTTACTGACTGTTTATCTATTTGCGCCTGAATACGGAGTGACGATCTATGGGACGCGTCATGTGATCTTTGAAGGAATCGGACGCTATACCCTGACACAAGAACAGCTTTTTTATGAGTTCAATCTGTTAGTAAAATATTTTGTTACGATTCCACCAGGCTTGATCTTCATTCTGACAACAAACCCTAGTGAACTTGCTTCTAGCATTCATCGGGTTGGCGGGTCTTACAAAATCGCTTATGCCTTTTCATTAGCGTTGCGCTATATTCCAGATATTCAGGAAGATTTTCGGACGATTTCCAAAGCACAGCAGGCGCGAGGTAATGAGCTTTCCAAGAAGGCTTCATTGATGAAAAGAGTCCAGGGAAACTTAACGATCGCGATCCCGCTGATTTTTTCAAGCTTGGAACGTATCGAGACGATTTCCTCAGCGATGGAGCTGCGTCGATTCGGAAAGAAGAAAGGTCGAACATGGCTGTTGGCAAAACCATTGAAGCGTAATGATTACCTTGCTTTATTATTTGTTATTATCTTATGTTCAGCAGGAATCTCATTGCTGGTCATCAACGGCGGCCGCTTTTACAATCCATTTCGTTAAAAAACGAAGCTCTCTATAGTGTCCAGAGAGCTTCGTTTTTTTTAAATCTATATTAACGATCTAAACTAATTTTTAGTTCACTGAATTTACTCAGCACGATTCGCAATTCCAGGGATAAATTTCAAACAGTAAAGTGCACATAGTCCGACAACGATGTAGATAATTTTTGCTAGGATCGCTGTACTTCCACCTGATATTGCTGCCACTAAATCATACTCAAAAAGACCAACTAATAACCAATTGATTCCACCAACGATCAACAAGATAAGTGCGATAATATCTAGGTATTTCATCTGTAAACCCTCCTCTCTGATTGCTGTAACCCTACCACAGTTAATCCAGGCTACCCACAGATATGCTCAAAATATGTTAAAAAGAATATGGAATAAGGCAAAAAAAGACGCGTGACAAATCTGTAAAAGGGATGCTCAACTGAAAAATCCATTTACTTAATAAAATGAATTTTTTTCAATAAATGAGACTATCTCGAGTCTCAGCGCGTATAATGTACTTGAGAGAGTTTGGTGACAGAAAGGGAGCGAGTTGAATGTTGAATCCGTTTATCAATGCTGGGCTAGAAGTAGCCTTAAAGGACTTATTTCGCGATAAATTCACTACAGGACAAGTTTATCCGGCAACCGCAACCGATGTATGTAAAGAACGCTTGATCGTTTATGTCTATCCCACTAGTTTGAAATTCGTTTTTGTTGATCAGGAACAAGAGGCATTAGAGAAAGAGATGATAGAGCAGGTTGAGCAAGAAACAGTTTAAAACATATCTAGTATTATGTTACCTATAATAAAAAGCCAAAGCGCCAAGTAATCGGCGTTTTGGCTTTTTATGATTGAAAAATTATGGAGCCGAGGGGATTTGAACCCCTGTCCAAACACTCCGAATACCTAAAAATCTACGCTCATAGTCAGCTCTATTGAAGTTTCGCGTGATCAGCTGCCGAGTGACAGGCGACTGATTTTGCTAGTCTGATGATCTCTTTTTTAACTTGCAGACGGTAAGTTAAAACGTATCCCACTAATTTTGAGACCCTTACCCGAGCACATGGGCGATACCGGGAGGATCTACGCTAACTGTTTTTAGGCAGCTAAAGCGTAAGAGTTATTGTTGTTTTTAGCAGTTATATTTAACTGTAACGTTTTATCGTAGACGTAACCTACGAAGCGCAATTCAGGCTCGAACCGTGCCTGTCGAATCCAGAACGGCCCCTAAAAATAATTTGCTGCAAAAAAAAGTATAACATCTCGTTATAAAAAAAGCAAAGAAGTAATTGGATAATGAAGAAATTGCTATCCCAAATCAAAAAGATTGAAGAAAAAACAAATTGTTAGTGAAGATACGGGTAAGGTAATGGTTCAAAAAAATGAAATAGAGTATACTTAGAATGAGAATCAGATGATATCAGGGGGTTAAAGTATGAATATTTTAATGATTGAAGACAATGAATCCGTTTCTGAGATGATGCAAATGTTTTTCTTGAATGAAGGCTGGGATGCGGAATTTAAATACGACGGGCAAGAAGGCCTTGATGCGTTTAAAGCAGATCCTGAAAAATGGGATATGATTACACTGGATTTGAATCTGCCTAGTATGGACGGCATGGAAGTAGGTCGTGAAATTCGCAAAATTTCCAAAACTGTTCCGATCATCATGTTAACGGCAAGAGACTCTGAAAGTGATCAGGTAATTGGTTTAGAGATGGGTGCAGACGATTATGTAACGAAGCCTTTCTCACCATTGACCTTGATAGCAAGGATCAAGGCTCTGCATCGCCGTAGTGAGTTGACGTCTGAACCGCAAAAAGAAGCGACAGCATCGAATAACAGCTTTGATATTCAAACGGATCATTTCAAAATGAATCTGAAAACGCGGGAAGCTTATTTAGATGGGCAGCCTATTGAAGGATTGACGCCAAAAGAATTTGATTTGCTCTATACGATGGCGAAAAAGCCACGCCAGGTATTCACCAGAGAGCAATTACTAGAATTGGTTTGGGATTATCAGTATTTTGGTGACGAGCGAACGGTTGATGCCCACATCAAAAAATTACGTCAAAAAATCGAGAAGGTCGGTGCACAAGTTATCCAAACTGTTTGGGGCGTAGGATATAAATTCGATGACACCGAGGTTGGTCGATGAAATACCTGTATCAACAATTACTGGCTTTTGGCGGCTTGATCCTGTTGATCCTATTGACATTAGGACTTTCTTTTACTCAGTTTACTCGTAAGACATTGGAGGATAACAACTATAAAGAACTACTAGGCTATGCTCAATCGATGGAAAAAAATAATCTTTCTTTAAGTCGAGATATTCGCTTCGAAGGCATGTCCAGCAATGAGATTTTTCAATTTGCGATCAAAGTGACAGAGTCGAGCTTGAATCAGCAGGATGTGTCATTTGTTTTTATTGATAAAGACCGTACAGTACAATATCCTGAGGAATCAGGAAAGGTGAATCAGCATCTAGTCAGCGACTCTCAATGGCGTGCATTAAAAGCTGGACAGCAACAGAAGGAAACCAGTGCGAAGAATGTGATGGGGCAAAGCCAAACGACCTCCTATGCGATGGTTCCTTTCTTCACCGATGGCGTATTCTTTGGCGTGCTGCTAGTCAGTCAGCCGGCTATGAACGTAGAGACAAGTGTTAATTCAATTGTAACAGACTTGTTCAAAGCCTTTATAATCGCTTCGATTATCGCGATCATCGTCAGCTACTTCTTTGCGACGCAACAGGTGAAACGGATCAATCGAATGCGTTCAGCGACAAAAGAAGTAGCGGCAGGAAACTTTGATGTCGCAGTACCAAATCGAAATCGTGATGAATTTGATGATTTGGCAGATGATTTTAACCGAATGACAGTATCGTTAAAGGAATCACAGGAAGAAATCGAACGTCAGGAAGAACGGCGAAAACAATTTATGGCGGATGCTTCTCATGAAATGCGGACGCCTCTGACAACAATCAATGGATTATTGGAAGGGATGCAGTATAATGCGATTCCTGAAAATCAGAAAGAAAAAGCCATCAAGCTGATGCAGAATGAAACATCTCGTCTGATTCGTTTGGTCAATGAAAATCTGGACTACGAAAAGATTCGCACCAATCAGATCACTATTTTACTTCAGGAATTTAATGCAACAGAGGCTGTTGGCACACTCTTGTCTCAACTAGAGGGGAAAGCAGAGGCTTCAGGTGACCATTTGATCCTGCAAACAAAAGAACCGATCACCGTCTATGCTGATTACGATCGTTTTGTCCAAGTCATGGTGAATTTGATCCAAAATGCGATCCAATTTACAAAAGATGGCACCATTGCTGTTGCGATTAGTAAATTGGAGAAAGCCACGGAGGTCAAAATTTCTGATACGGGAATCGGAATGTCGGAGGATCAAGTGAAAAATATTTGGGATCGCTATTACAAAGCAGATCCTTCACGAAAAAATACAAAATATGGCGAATCTGGACTAGGCTTGTCGATTGTGGATGAGCTGGTTCGCTTGCATAACGGCACGATTGAGGTTGACAGTAAATTAGAAAAGGGGACAACCTTTACCGTCGTATTTCCGGACAAACCAGAGGAAGCAAAGAAAACAAATGAAGAAAAAGAAGCGTAAAACCAAATCGGTTTTACGCTTCTTTCATTGTGTTTTTAAAGTATAGCTAAGATAATAAAGTTCAAAATAAATAGCAGATCCACGATCCAAAGAATCGGAGAGATCTCTTTGGTTTTGCCTTTGATCACTTTAACGATTGTGTAGAAGATAAATCCTGCTGCGATCCCGTAAGAAATGCTGTAGCAAAGTCCCATGAAAACACTCGCGAAGAATGCAGGAACGGCTTCTTCTAAATCTAACCAATTGATATCTGCGAATGAAGCCAACATCATAACGCCGACTAAAATTAAAGCAGGTGCTGTTGCTTGCGCAGGAACGACCGCGATCAATGGTGAAAACAAGCTGCTTAATGCAAATAAAGCAGCAACAACAACAGAAGTTAGACCAGTACGTCCACCAGCACCGATCCCGGCTGCTGACTCCACATAAGTTGTCGTATTAGAGGTTCCGAAGATCGCGCCAATTGAAGTAGCGATCGCATCGGCGAACAAGGCTTTGTCCATTTTTGTTTTAAAACCACGAGAATCATCATCCAAGGCTTTTTCGTCTTCCTTAGAGAAGATGCCTGTACGACGACCTGTTCCGATGAAGGTTCCGATCGTATCAAATGTATCTGATAAACTGAAAGCCAAGATTGTCATTAAGACCTGAGGCAATTTAGACGAGTCAGAGAAAAGTGACCCCATACCAGCTGGACCGAAAGCAGCCCCAAAAGTAGTACCTAGTTCTTGGATCGAACTGCTCAATGAGTTTGATTGCCAATCGATTGCCCCTAATTGAACCACACCCATAGGAATCCCTAATAGGGTAGTGATGACGATACCGATCAAGATCGCACCGCGCACATTTTTAACAACTAAGATAGTTGTAATAACTAAACCGAAAACTGCTAATAAAATAGGAGCATTGTTAAAGTTTGCTAATGCGGGAACAATGCCGCTGTTAATGGAAACGCTCGTTGCCTTACCACCTTCAACGATACTGCTGGTGATTGCTCCTGAGTCTGCAGTAAAAGAAAGTAACCCAGCATTTTTGATCCCCACATATGCTACGAAAATCCCGATCCCGCCGCCGATTGCGTGCTGCATGCTCTCTGGAATCGCGTGAATGATCAGCTTACGAATTTTTGTCACAGTGATTAGAATATTGATGATTCCGCAAATGAATACCATTGCCAAAGCTTGCTGCCATGAATAACCTAGTCCAAAAACGACTGTGTAAGTAAAAAACGCGTTCAGGCCCATACCAGGTGCCTGTGCGTAAGGAACGTTCGCAAACAATCCCATAACTAAAGTCCCAATCACAGACGCGATGATGGTAGCTAAGAAGACCGCTTGAAAGGGCATCCCTGAAGCTGACAGGATAGTAGGATTTACAAACAAAATATAACTCATAGCAAAGAATGTAGTGATTCCAGCCATTACTTCAGTGGAAATGTTGGTGCCTTGCTCTTTTAATTTAAAGAATTTCTCCATTATAATTTAACGCTCCTTAAAAATAAGTTCATTATATCCGTAAAAACCGAATACTTTTTAATTATAGTGAAGAAACAATCGACTTTCAACAATTAGTTCAACTAAAGAACAAATAAAAAAAAGAATGTTCGTGTTTAGCGAGCATTCTTCTTTCTTTTGATTGCACTGATTAATCGGAAAGATAGGATTAACAGACACAAGCAAATAAAAATATAAGAAATAGCTTTAAATAGTGCATTGAAAAACAGGTCTAGCAAGGTTGTAGAAGAAAGTTCAAGGGAAAGGGAGGAACGTATTGAATAGGCGATCCCGCTTGTCCCGTTACTTAAGACAAAGTTTGGTAGTTCTTTTAATTGATTCAACCCTTGATGATAAAAGGATTGTAAGATTGATTCATAAACAGGTTCAAATATAGTAAACAGCAAAATCAGACAGGTAGCTGCGATCAGTAGACCGATTAGAAACTCGAGTCCGGTTGAATAGATTAATTTTTTCATTGAAGAAGCAGTGTCCTTTTGACGATGGATTTTTATTGCTAAAAATACTAGCAATAAGAAGAACAATCCTATCGCACTCAGGATTAACCGATCGGAGAAGTATCGCTGCAATTGATCTACTTCCTTTGAAGTAAATAATTGGATTTGAGCGGAAGAATCAAACTGATGCAAAACTAATTTTATCATGCCCAAACTGGTCAAGACAAAGAGAGCGACCAGACAGATCACCCATGAAATTGAAAACTGTATTCGATGTCGTTTGATAGTTGAAAGCGTCGTTGAAATAAGTTCCATGGATTCCCACCTCTTCCTAATAAGTATAAAATCCTAATTTGAAAGAAGTATGAATTCTATCGGAAGAAATAATTGTAGATAAAAGAACACCCTTCACATTTGTTTGCGAAGGGTGTTCTCGGTATTATTGTTGTTGATTTTGCTCTTGATATTGCTTATAAGTCTCAGTCTTATAGAGGTCTTGAGTGGATTTTTTACCTTTTTGATCAAATAAGCTAGTAGATTTATCTCCTAGTTTATTCTCGATTTTTTCCATCTGATTCAGAGCATCTTTATAGTCGTAATCAGAAGCATCAATTGGTTTCAATCCGCTATTTGAATGGAAGCGAAGCAGATCACCATTATTGATATTATCTGAGGTATTTAACTGAGTAGAAACGGCTTCTTTCCACGCCTCGGTTTGTTTTTGTAAAATTTCGCTTGGCTCGGTGATTGCCATACCATCCTTGTTACTATATAAGCTTCCGCTGTAGTATGTGTAATCTGGTGTGACATAATCTCCATCACGGAAAGCAACGATTTGATCGTGCTCTTTAGACAATAGATCTTGTCCCAATTGAATGTAATTACTCGTATCAACACCTAGAAGATGCAAGAGGGTAGGTAAAGCATCAACTTCGCCACCATACGTATGGTTGATACCGCCTTTGTCTTGGCCTGGAATGTGAACCATATAAGGAACACGCTGCATTTGAGCATTGTCAAAGTTTGACCAAGTTTCTTTTGATTTTCCAAGTAAAGGTGCTAAGTCAGAGTTCCGAGAGTTAGATATCCCGTAATGGTCACCATACATTACGATGATGGAATTCTCATATAAACCAGAAGATTTCAAGTAATTAAAGAACTCTTCGACCGCTTTGTCTAAATAGTTTGCTGTGGCGAAATATCCGTTGATGGTTTCATCTCCGGTATCAGCCATTGGGAATCCGCCTTCGTCGTTTTTGAACTCACTATAAGGATAGTGGTTCGAAACAGCGATAAACTTCGTATAGAATGGTTGTTGCAGACGTTCCAGATACTTCACAGATTGTTGGAAGAATGGTTTGTCATGCAAGCCGTATTGGAATGAATTTTCATCGTTCACATCATAATAAGATGAATCGAAGAAATAATCATAGCCAAGGTTTTTATAAGTCTCAGAACGGTTCCAAAAGCTTCCAGAATTCCCATGGAAAGCTGCACTTGTGTAACCTTGTGTTTGTTTCAAGATGTTCGGTGCAGCTTGGAAAGTATTTTTACCGCCTAGTTGCGAGAATAGCGACCCTTGGTTTAAACCAAACAACGAATTTTCCATCAATGTTTCGGCGTCTGATGTTTTGCCGGCTTTCACTTGGTGGAAGAAGTTATCAAAACTAAATGTGCTATTGCTGTGGAAAATGCTGTTCAAGAATGGTGTCACTTCATATTCCTGACCATTTTCATCTTTAAGTTTATAATCGATTACAAACTGCTGCAAACTTTCTAAATGAATCGTAATAACATTACGTCCCTTAGCGATTCCGTAATACTCGCTGTTTGGCGCTGCATAATGATCTTTAACGTAAGACTCAACTTCTTTTAAGTCATTGGCACTGGCTTCGGCGCGAACCTGATTCGTCTTGTAAGTTTGAATACCATCGTAAACAGTGAAGGCGTTCACCCCAAGATATTTAATCAAATAGTCGCGAGAGAAAGTACGCGTCAATAATTCCGGACGATCAGCTTCGGCTAAGAAGAGATTTCCTGAGAAAATCATGATTGATAGGGCCGTCATAGCGAAAGCCATCCTTGCACGGACCGGACGATCTTCTCTCTTGATGCGTTTGCGCCACAAAAGAATTGGCAAAATCACGATATCAATCATATATAAAACATCGTAAGGACGGAATAAACGAATTGCACTTTCACCTAAACCACTAGCTACTTTGCCAGCACCTAAGAAAGTATTGACAGTGATGAAGTCAGTAAACTCACGATAATAGACAACGTTGGCGAAGAGCAATAAGCTTGCCAGTCCATATATGACCATCATTGTCGTGTACGAGGCTTTCGACCGTCGTACATATAGAGCAATCGACAGTAAGAACATTGTCGATGCGATTGGATTGATAAACAGGATAAAGTACTGTGTCAGACTTTCGATCCCTAAATTAAACTCAAATAAGTATGCAAAGATACTTTTCGCCCATAATAAGAATGTCAGTAACGCATAAAAGCCGAGACGTTTATTCAAAAATCCAAGAGCTTTTAGTTTTTTCAATAGAAACTTCCTTTCTGCCGCAGAAAAAATGCGAAATGTTCACTTGTTACCTAGTTTACTCGCTTACATCCAACCAGTCAATTCTTATTAAAACTTGAGCAATCAGGTTTAAAGAAAACTTTATAAGCGAAATTTACTAATTTTTTTTGCTATACTATAGAAGAAAGCAGGGATGAGTGTGAAAATAGAATTAAATAATTATGGAATTAAACGAATTCGTCAAGGAAACCCATTAATTCAAGAAGAGGATTTAAAACAAAAAATTAATGAAATTCCTTTAGAATGGGTGACTTTTGTTGATAATAGAAATAAGTACGTCGCAACTGGCTATCTAGGAAAACAAAATAAAGGATTCGGCTGGGTGCTTGATCAGACACAACGACCGATCGATCAGACTTTTTTAATGGAAACATTTCAGCAGGCGATTCAGCAGCGACAACCCTTTTTCGCAGATGAAACAACGAATGCATTTCGTTTGTTTAACGGGGAAGGCGATGGCTTTGGCGGCGTAACCGTCGACTATTATGCGGATTATTTGGTAATTTCCTGGTACAACGAAACGATTTATCATTTCCAGAAGCTGATTGTTGATAGTTTATTGGCGGTCTTTCCAAGTACTAAAGGAGCTGTCGAGAAGATTCGTTTCAAAAGCGAACTGAAAGAGAGTCGCTGGTTGGCCGGAGAAAAACCGCAGGAACCCCTAATAGTACTGGAAAATGGCGTTTCATATGCCGTATACTTAGATGAAGGATACATGACAGGTATCTTCTTAGATCAAAAGGAAGTCCGCGGGCGACTGACTGAAGGCATGGCAGCTGGGCAGAAAGTGTTAAATATGTTCAGTTATACTGGAGCTTTTTCAGTGGCAGCAGCATATGGTGGTGCCTTAGAAACAACAAGTGTTGATTTGGCACAGCGCAGTTTACCGAAAACGCAGGAACAATTTGAAGTAAACGGACTACCATTAGAACAACAAAAAATTATCGCTATGGATACATTTGACTATTTCCGCTATGCAGTAAGGAAGGATTTAAGTTATAATTTGATTATCTTGGATCCGCCTAGTTTTGCCCGCAATAAGAAAAAGACATTTTCTGTAGCAAAGGATTACGGACGTTTGATCGAAGACAGTGTAGATATCCTTTCTGAAGAAGGGACGATTATCGCGTCAACCAATGCGGCGAATCTTCCGATCAAGAAATTCAAGCAAGCGATCGAAACAGCTTTTAAGAATAAAAACGTTCGCTATCAGTTATCAGAAAGCTACCGGCTGCCAGCGGATTTTCCAGCCAGCAATTTTGAAGAAAGCAATTATTTGAAGGTATTGTTTTATACGGTAAAAAAATAGAAGAAAATGGGATGGGATGCGTATGATGGATATTCAAGTAAGAGAGGTACGATTTGATGCGGGAAAACCTAAAATCTGCGTGCCGATTGTTGGAAGGACTTTCGAGGAAATCATCGATCAGGCAAATGTGGCCAAGAAAGTTGCGGAAGTAATTGAATGGCGTGCGGATTATTACGAAGATGTCTTAGATGACGACAAGCTGAATTCAACATTATTAGCATTACGGGATGAAATTCGCAATATCCCATTGATTTTCAACCTGCGAACACCAGAAGCTGGGGGAGAAATTGATATTTCCTTGAATCAATACCGTCATATTAATGAATTTGCGGTTTCCTCACGGGCAATTGATCTGGCTGATGTGGAAGTATCGATCATTGATCAGTTATCGACGACCTTCATTAAATGGATGCAGGCATTGGACGTAAGGGTAATCTTAAGCTATTACAACTTCAAAGAAACACCTGAAGATGCGGTGATTCTTTTTAGACTAAATCTCATGGAGCACTGGGGGGCAGATATCGCCAAAATTGTGGTTGAGCCGGAAAACGAGGCAGATGTCCTGCGTCAGATGGAGATCGTAATGAAAGCCCAAACCTTCGTTTCCTTACCAGTCGTCTCTGTCTCTCTGGGGCGCTTAGGGAAGTTCTCACAGATCAGCGGCTCTTTAGATGGCTCCTGCATGACCTATGGTTGCTTAGAAGGTCAAGCTAGTCCGGATGCACAGATTGAGGCTGATAAGTTGGCTTTGATGATTGACGAATTAAAATAGAAGTAAAATTAAAAAACCGAGGGATCATAAACTATCAGAATGATAGA
This sequence comes from Enterococcus sp. GPZ-007, assembly GCF_059374735.1. Classification (NCBI taxonomy): domain Bacteria; kingdom Bacillati; phylum Bacillota; class Bacilli; order Lactobacillales; family Enterococcaceae; genus Enterococcus; species Enterococcus sp. GPZ-007. The sequence continues at coordinate 43,666 of NZ_JCAFYN010000025.1, forward strand.
AAATGACTGCTCGGCTTTTTTATTCAGTTATTCCATGACATCAATATCAAATACTTCAATATTATTTAAACCGCCGTAAATGTCATACCAAGGTTTGGCGTATTTGTTCAAAATGTCATTCAATTCTTCAACATTTTCGCGTCCTTTGGTATCTAGCCATTTAACCAACGCATCTTTCCCACCATCAGCGTAGACTTGAACGCCGTCACGCCAAGTAGCTCGTCCGCCAAGAATACCGCTATAATTGGCACCATTCTGACCGGCGAATTCCAACTCTTCGCGGAAAATATCCGCAGGAACACCGGCACTTAGATAAATGAAGGGGCGGGTAGCAGCTTCACCGGCTTCTTTAAAATAGGCAGCCGCTTCTTCTTGAGTATAAACCACTGGATCGTCGCCTTGATTGAAGCCTTCCACATATTTGAAGAGTACGGGAACTTCGACTTTCAATACATCAATGTGGTATTTGTCCTTCGTAAATTCTTTGATTGTATCAATCACTTTTTGTGGTTTGATTTCAGCGAACTCTGGCGAGTGATCGTCGGTGATTTTATTATCATAAACAATCGGTTCAACAAAAACAGGGATGTCCGCTGCTAAGGCTTCTGTTCCCAAACGTTCTAGGAAGGCATGCTTTACTTCTAAGATTTCTTGCGGTTCGTCAGGATCATAGTAAACTAAAACTTTTGCTGCATCCGCCCCCTTTTCTAATAAACGATTCAAGGATTCGTTGGGCAATAGTTCAGGTAAACGACCGGGAGTATTCGCATCGTAGCCAGTTTTTTCATAAGACATGATTAACCCTGAATCAGGATCTTTGGCTTTAATACCTTTGAATCCATATTGTTCATCCAGCAGGATCGCGCTGACGTGCTTGGTCAATTCTTGAGAGACAAGTTCTTTAAATTCATAAACTTGGTTCATTGAAAATTTATCTTCACCCACAGCGGCTTGCATCATCTTTTTCATAGAGCCCCGTTGATCGATTGCTAAGGCCGCAATGACACCGTGATCATTTGACAATTGTTGCATCTTTTCAAACTTTCCTCTTGAGATTCTTTTCATGATGAAAACATCCTTTCTGTTACAAATCCAGTGTAGGACTTTTAGAAAAAAAGACCAAACAAAACGACCGATTTGTTTCCTAACGGCTTTTTTGCTAGACTTTAGAAAAATGTATGAAGTGAGGGATAGTCTTGGCTAAGAAGAAAATTCAGAAGACCAATGCGATTCGACTAGTTGAACAGAAGAAAATCGCCTATGAAGAGCATGAATACGCTTGGAGCGAAGGTGATCTCGGAGCAGGGCATGTCTCTGAGCAAGTAGACATCGAACCTGAGCGAATCTTTAAAACGCTGGTAGCAGTAGGTAACAAAACTGGTCCGGTCGTTGCAGTAATTCCCAGCGATCATGAGTTGGATCTGAAGAAAATTGCGAAGGTCAGCGGCAATAAAAAAGTTGAGATGCTGCATCTGAGAGATTTGGAAGCAACGACAGGCTATGTTCGTGGCGGTTGTTCCCCAATCGGAATGAAGAAGCTGTTTCCAACTTTTGTCGATGCTTCGGCTGAAAACTTTGAACAGATTGCGATTTCTGCGGGCAGAAGAGGGCTGCAAATAGAAATTGCCCCCAACGCCATCTTAGATCTGACGCGAGGACAATTTGCTGAATTGACGCATTAAGCAAAAGCATTATAAGCAGCGTGAGTGCCAGCCACATAGCCAGTACAAAAAGCGGTAGTGATATTATAACCACCTGTATACCCGTTAACATCAAGAACCTCCCCGGCAAAATACAAGCCGGGGATTTTTTTACTGGATAATTCTTTTGGATTAATCTCTTTTAGCTCGACTCCGCCGCCAGTGACGAAGGATTTTTCCAAACCAAACGTTTTGTTGGCAGTCAAGGACCAGTTCTTGCAGTAAGAAACAAAAGCTTCTAATTGTTCTTTTGATGTCTGGTTATAGGTTTGTTCACTGATATCAACTTGCTCTAAAAAGAAGAGCAGCAGTCGTTCTGGTAAAAAGCTGGTAAGAGCATTTTTTAATTGTTTTGTGGAGCCTGATGAGCGCTCGCTGATTTCCTCCAATAATTGAATGGCTGATTTTTCTGGGAAGCAGTCTAGCTTTAGTGTTACGGTTTCTTGTTCTCGAAGCAGTTGGTTAACAAAACTTGAACAACGTAAAGCAGCAGGACCAGATATACCGAAATGAGTAAAAAGCAGATCCATCTTGTGACTGGCGACGGTTTTGTTTCTATCATCCACAACCGATAATTTAACATCCTGCAAAGACAACCCTTGTAAAGTTTTGTTCGTTATAAAGCTATCTGTCAAAAAGATTGGTGATTCAGTCGGATACAAGGGTGTAACATGATGCCCGACACTTTTGGCAAAGCGATAGCCGTCTCCTTGTGACCCAGTCGATGGATAGGTGATTCCACCAGTCGTCACTACAACGCTCTTTGCGGAATAATCACCTTCAGCCGTACGAACCCCTCGAATGACGGAATCGTCGGCGATGATTTTCTCGATCGGTTCTTTAAAATGCAGCTCAACCTGCAGATTCTCTAATTCATCCTTTAGCGTATTTACTATCGTTGCTGATTTGTCAGAGACTGGGAAGATCCGTCCATGATCTTCTTCTTTTAAAGCGACCCCGCGTTCACTAAAGAAATTCATCACATCTTGGTTGTCGAATTGCGAGAATGTACTATATAAGAAGCGACCATTGCCGGGAATGTGTGTAATCAAGTCCTCGACTGGTCGATTGTTCGTCACATTGCAGCGACCGCCGCCAGTCATTAACAATTTCTTGCCTAATCGTTTATTTTTTTCGAATAGTGCGACCTGAGCGCCGTTCATCGCCGCCGTGATAGCGGTCATCATGCCTGCTGGTCCGCCGCCAATCACAATTACATCAAATGTTTTACTCATTAATACTAACCTCATTTATCCATTGATTTATTGGTTCACCATGTATAATCATACTGTAAATACGAACAATTGGCATTCAACTTGCAGTGTAGCATGAATTTTTTTTCACTTCTATTAGAAAATGATGTAAACTATGAGTATTAACTGTGAGGAGGAATTTGATGGAAGTACGAGAATATGTTGAACAGATTCAAAAGAACTTAGAGGCAAAAGATCCGAACCAAGAAGAATTTTTACAGGCGGTGGAAGAATTTTTACCTACCGTGATTCCTTTTCTAGAAGAACATCCTGAGTATGTTGAGAAAAATATTTTAGGCATGATCATTGAACCAGAAAGAATGGTCCAATTCCGTGTGCCTTGGCAAGATGACAAGGGTAATTGGCAAGTCAATCGCGGTTATCGCGTACAATTTAACTCAGCGATTGGTCCTTATAAAGGCGGCTTACGTTTCCACCCAAGTGTGAATCTAAGTATCTTGAAATTTTTAGGTTTCGAGCAAATCTTTAAAAATAGTTTGACAGGTCTTCCAATCGGTGGGGGGAAAGGTGGATCAGATTTCGATCCGAAAGGAAAATCTGATTCGGAAGTGATGCGTTATTGCCAAAGCTTCATGACAGAACTATCAAAACATATTGGTCCGAACCTAGACGTACCGGCAGGCGACATCGGTGTCGGCGGACGCGAGATCGGCTATCTATTCGGTCAATATAAGCGTTTGCGTGAATACGATATGGGCGTGCTGACTGGTAAACCTTTAGGCTTTAACGGCAGCCTAGGCAGAACAGAAGCGACTGGATATGGTGCAGTCTACTTCGTGAAACATTTATTAGAAGATCGCAAGGATTCTTTTGAAGGCAAAAAAGTTCTTGTCTCGGGTAGTGGTAACGTGGCAATTTATGCAATCGAAAAAGCACAGGAACTAGGCGCAACTGCAATCACTTGTTCAGATTCAAATGGCTACATTTATGATAAAGACGGAATCGACGTTGAACTATTGAAGGACATCAAAGAGGTTCGTCGTGCTCGTTTAACAGAATATGTGAAGGAACGTAAGACGGCAGAATACTATGAAGGTTCTGTTTGGGAGCTAGAAACAGAAGCGGATATTGCTTTACCGTGTGCAACACAAAATGAGATCGATGATAAAAAAGCGGAACTCTTAGTCAAAAATGGTGTGAAAGTAGTCGCTGAAGGGGCAAATATGCCAAGTACCAACGGAGCTGTTAAGTTGTACCATGAAAACGGTGTTCTTTATGGACCAGGGAAAGCAGCCAATGCAGGCGGTGTAGCGGTATCGGCATTAGAAATGAGTCAAAACTCTCAACGTTTAGCGTGGACAAAAGAAGAAGTCGACGGAAAACTTGATGATATCATGAAAAATATTTATGAAACTTGTCGTGATACAGCTGCCAAATATGCTGATAAAGATAATTTTGCTGCTGGCGCGAATATCGCTGGTTTTGCAAAAGTTGCCGCAGCAATGTTAGCCCAAGGAACTGTTTAATTTTTAAATGGTTTACGCTTGAAAAATAGTCAAAAGAAACGTAAAGTATAGATTGTTATGAAGTGACTTTCAAGGAGGAAAAACAATGGCACACATTCATTTCGATTATTCGAAAGTAGCACCATTCGTGAGCGAACATGAAATGGACTACATCAAATCTGAAGTAGCTCTAGCTCACAAAGAATTACGCGAAGGGACTGGCGCAGGAAATGATTTCCTAGGCTGGGTGGATCTTCCAGTAAACTATGACAAAGATGAATTTGCGCGCATCAAAAAAGCGGCTGAAAAAATCAAATCTGATTCTGAAGTATTAGTGGTTATCGGGATCGGAGGTTCATACCTTGGAGCTCGTGCAGCAATCGAATTCTTACACCAAAGTTTTTTCAATGTGTTAGATAAAGAAGACCGCAAAGCACCACAAGTATTCTTTGCAGGAAACTCAATCAGCTCAACATACATTGCTGACTTGATCGAAGTGATCGGCGACCGTGACTTCTCAGTTAACGTAATCTCTAAATCAGGTACTACGACTGAACCAGCTATCGCTTTCCGTGTCTTCAAAGAATTATTGATCAAAAAATATGGTGAAGAAGAAGCCAACAAACGTATCTATGCAACAACAGATAAAGCTCGCGGAGCTGTTAAAGTTGAAGCAGACGCAGCAGGTTGGGAAACTTTTGTGATTCCTGATGATGTCGGTGGACGTTTCTCAGTACTTACAGCTGTGGGTCTATTACCAATCGCAGCCAGCGGTGCGGACATCGATGCGTTGATGCAAGGTGCAGCTGACGCTCGTGAAGCTTACTCAAGCGATAACTTAGACGAAAACGAAGCCTATCAATATGCTGCACTTCGTAATATTCTATACCGTAAAGGCAAAGTGACTGAAATCTTAGTCAACTACGAGCCAGGTATGCAATATTTCAACGAATGGTGGAAACAATTATACGGCGAATCAGAAGGAAAAGACTTGAAGGGGATCTACCCATCAAGTGCAAACTTCTCAACTGACTTGCATTCATTTGGACAATACATCCAAGAAGGTCGTCGCAACATCTTCGAAACGATCGTGAAAGTGGAAAAACCTCGTAAATCTGTGGCGATTCCTGCACAAGAATCTGACTTAGATGGACTTGGCTACCTAGAAGGAAAAGATGTTGACTTTGTTAATTCTAAAGCATATCAAGGTACACTATTAGCTCATACTGATGGCGGTGTTCCTAATTTTGTATTAAACATCCCAACAATGGATGCTTATACTTTAGGTTATGCAATGTACTTCTTTGAAATCGCAGTTGGAATCTCTGGATACTTATTGGGTGTTAACCCATTCAATCAACCAGGTGTGGAAGCTTACAAGAAAAACATGTTTGCGTTGCTTGGAAAACCAGGATTTGAAGATTTAGCAAAAGAATTGAATAATCGTCTATAGAACATTGAAAAGAGCCCTCGCTACGCGAGGGCTCTTTTTTAATTGGTATAGTAAAAGTAATTGACAGCTAAGCAAAATTAACCACAAAAAACATAATAGAAGCATAATGAAATCGGTTTTAAACAAATAAAGATAAATTAAAAATGAATAGGAGATTAAAAATAACCTCAGTTGTTTATGTTGGTGTTTTGCGAATTTTCTAACAATTGTGACGAACCCCTTGATATAAAAGCAAAAAAAGTAATAAAAAACGTTTTCAATTTTACTTCATTATGTTATTATAAAAACGTAGAATTAAAGGGGGATTTATTATGGAAATGACAGAAACTATTGAAATTGGTCTTGCTTATGAGTGTAAAGCAATTGGAATCGAAAAGGAAGTTATTGGAGTTGTCGAACAGCTTTACAATAATACGGTATTAATCAATGTTGTATCTTGTGCTCCGTCTGATCGAGCAGCAGTTATCGAATTGCAAAATCGCTTATTAGTGAAATACGAGAATGTGCATGCCTGTGTTGCGGTTGAATGCACTGCATAATTTTTTTAAGCAAGCATGTGAAAAACTTATTTTGACAGGAAAAGGATTCGGATCTTTCAATAAGGTCCGGATTTTTTTAATAGCAATTTAAAAGAAAGTAAAAAAATTATTTTGTTGTATCGTATCGCGATACATAGGCATCATTAAGTTAACAAAGAATCGATTGAACCCTCTGCTTAGAAGAAATACAATAAGAATATAAAACCATATCGTTTAGAGGAGTATGTCGTTTGATAGAAAAGAGGGATTCTAAATGAATGCGATCGAAATTAATCAATTAGAAAAAATATATCCTGAAGGAAAGAAAGCACTAGATAATGTTAGTCTGGTGGTACCTCAAGGGACGATCTTCGGTTTTTTAGGACCGAATGGCGCGGGGAAGACTACAACGGTTAAATTGCTAAACGGTATTTTAGATCCGACTGATGGAGAGATGCGCGTCTTAGGTCTCGATCCAGTTAGTGAGGCAGAGAAGCTTCATCAATCTACTGGTGTTTTAACCGAACATGCCGGGATGTACGACCATTTTTCCGGCATTGATAATTTGCGTTTTTTCGGACAGCTTTTTGGAATGAGCAATGCAGAGAGTGACTTAAGAGGTCGACAACTGTTGGAAAAGTTGGGTTTAACCGAGGCTGCTGATGTGAAATTAAAGAGTTACTCAACCGGGATGAGGCAAAGATTATCACTAGCCCGGACGTTGATCCATCGCCCACAGGTTCTATTTCTGGATGAACCTACTAGCGGTCTTGATCCTGAAAGTACTAAGAGTGTCAACGAGCTTTTACTGGAGTTGTCCAAAGAAGAAGGAACGACAATCTTTCTATGTACTCATCAATTAAGATATGCGCAGGAGATATGCAATGAATATGGACTGATGGATAATGGACAACTGCTCGCTTTAGGCAGTTTGAGAGAATTACGCAAGCGTACCTTTGATAGCTTTAAGGTGATGATTGAAACAGATCTGATGCCGCTAACGATCGAAAGCAATCGAGTCAAAGGTGATCTTTACGAAATAAGTATCCAGAGGAAAGACGAAATTGCTCAATTAGTAAAAAAAATCGTTGCTCAAGGCGGCAATATATCACAGGTAACGCCAGTTGACTATTCACTGGAGGATATCTATTTCGCTTTATTGGAAGGAGGGGAGACACATGATTAATAGTCGTCAAAAGGCGATCATGATCAAGGATATACGTGGGATTACTGAAAATAAACGCTACTTTTCAGTATTGACGATTCTTCCGTTAGTTTTCTCGATTCTTTTCCCGACAATGATGCTGTTGACTGTTCTGCTGAGCCCAACAGATTCTTCATCATTTACCGAGATGGCACGCATTTTACCAAATTTTCAAACACTGAGCAAAGAGCAGCTAATTTACGATCTATTATCGCTCATGGTTAATAATGTCATTCCGATTTTCTTTTTGATTATTCCAATAATGACTGCAAGTGTCATGGCAGCTAGTTCATTTGTCGGTGAAAAGGAAAAACGAACGCTGGAAACACTGCTGTATTCTCCTTTGTCAATCAGAAAGATTTTTCAAGCAAAGGTCTATGCTTCCTTTCTTGTCGCAATCTTTGTGACCTATGTTTCATTTCTGTTAACCGTGGTCGTTGTTGAGGTTGAGGTGTATCTTCTTCAAGGAATACTGCTGCCTTTCAGTATCAACTGGCTTTGGGTTATGCTGTTGATTGTTCCAGCGATCACGATTATTTCTATCGTCCTAATCGTCAGAGGATCTGCAAAATCTACCACGATTGAGGAGTCGCAGCAAAAAGCAGCCTTCTTGATTATGCCGTTGGCTCTGCTTCTCGTTGGCCAGTTCACCGGTATTCTCGTTTTTGGTGGTTGGATCGTCATCTCTATTGGATTGATTCTGCTCATGATTGCACTGCTGCTATTAAGGTTTTCTATGACAGGTTTTACATATGAACGCCTATTAGATCGTTAAAAAAGGACCGTGAACACTCTTCTAAAGGAGAAGACTGTTTACGGTCCTTACTTTAATCAAATTGAAGAATTCCAGCAGTTTTTGCCTTTATATCCTCTGTTCCAGTCTTGAATACACTCAAATCATCGGATAAGATGCCATTTACGCGTTGGTAACGATAAATAGCTGCTTGTTGCTTAGAATTGACTGGCCATACATAGATTCCTTGATTACGATGTTGTAGAAATTGAATCAGGTCGCCGCTAGCCGTTCGTGACTCGATATTGATGAAATCTAAGGATGTTTTGGGCGCACCGATCAAATCCAAAGGTAAGATATAGCCGACTTTCATTGTAGGGAAATTTTTCTTCATTTGATTAGCTATGTCTAGATCCATGCTTTGCAGCTGATGATTAACCAGCTGGTCTTTCAGCGGCAGTAAATGCTTAACAATCGTGTTTTTTGTTTTAGCAGTGATTTTCAGTTCGATCAACAATTTTTGATTTAATTGATTTGCTGTTGCTAGATAATCAACGAATAACGGGATCTTGCTGTCATAACCATTTTCCTTCAAAGTAATGTTCTTCAGTTGATTCCAGGTTGATTCGTCAATGCGTATGTTCTTATTCGCCAGGGATTTCAAATCCTCATCATGGATCACTACCAACTGATGATCAGCCGTTTCCTGCACATCCATTTCTACAAGATCGGGGTGAGCGGATTTGCTGGTCTTTTCCAGAACATCGATTGAATTTTGGACTCCGTTTCGCTGAGATACGCCGCGATGGGAAATCGTGAATGGCTCGTCGATTTGTTTCACCTGAAAGGCATGAGCGTAATGCAACGAATAGAGCCCAAGACAAGCCAGGATCATCAAGCTGAGCCAAATGATTGTTCCCTTTGTCATGGAGTCGTCCTTGATCGGTTCTTTGTCAGAAGCGGCTAAGTAGAGAAAGAAGAGTGCCCATAATGCATTTTGGATCACACGATAAACCAATAATAAAATCATAGCTGTGCTTTCACGACTCAACCATTGAGTGAATCCGATGAATGCGATCTTGATCAATAAGCTAGCTGCTAAAAAGGCGAAGGGGATAAGGAAAAAGAGAACAAGCTGTTTTGCTGTTGGTTTGTTCGTTTTCCGCCAGCTTAGCTGCCAACTGGCTCTCAGATTTTCTCCTTGCTTCAAGTATTTTGGTACCAAAATCCCACGGAAAAGAAAGTAAAGCAGGATCAGATACAGCAAAACGATAACTGGTAAAATTTTCCAACGATATAAAAAGACAAAAGAAAGCAGTCTTGCTGGGAGTGGCTGCCATACCAGCAGCATCTGATAAAAGCGAAAGAAAAAAATCGGTGATAAAAGAATCCAGTAAGCAAAACTAACAAAAGCTGCCTTTAAAGAAAAATTCTCAAAGATCTTTTCATTGGATTGGACTTGGCTGAATAAATTTCCGTAAAGAAAGAACAACGCAAAAAATAATAGCAGATAGAATGGGTGATACAGATTATTAAGAAAACTTTGACGGAAAAATAAAAAGAGCCCCTCCGTCAAAAAAGGGAGACCAAAGGCAAGTAATAAAAAATTATATATGGAAAACGTACGAAAATAATGCGTGATTCGTTGTCGAAAGTAATTCATTGTTCCTCCTGAAATGCTATATATAATGGTTTATCTGGAATAAACCGTGCTTTTTATTTAGCGTATCACAACTTTGTCCGAAAAAGTTAGATTATTTCGTGAAATTCAAGATAGATAGAATTGAGTTTAGCTAGGTATACCATTCTAGAGGCCTGGTTACAAAAATACTCGAAAAATGTAAATCCAGTATAATTATAAATATTCGATGAAAAGCAAAGCAAGCAGCTAGTTCGTAATAAGGGAATCATTTTTCAAAAGGCGCGAAAAATGAGTTGAGTTTTCACCTCGCATATCATTCTACGTCTACACTACGTTACGCCTACAGTTTCACTAAGCAAGGACCGCAAGTGAAACTAGCATGATCTTGCTAAAGCAAGAAGTAGAACTGACAAAAAAACTCCACTAACGGATTAGTGGAGGAGTAGTTGTTGTAATAATGCGCCGCCTTGTAGTAAAGCCAAACTGTATAGAAAGATCGAAGCTGGTTTTGCTAAAAAGATGATTGCGCTGTATTTTTTAAATGACATATTTGTCAGACTAGCCATCAAACATAAGGCATCATCCGGTGCTACTGGTAAGAAGATTGCCAGTGCGAATAGCTTGTCGAAACGGGGATCATCCAGCCAATGATTGTATTTTTGATAAACCTTATCACTGACAAGATGCATGATCAACGGTTTTCCATAGTGACGTCCCATTAAAAACAGAATTAAGGAACCGATCACGATACCGACATAGTTATAGACGAAACCCCAGTACGGTCCGAAAATCAGAACCCCGGCTGCTAGGCTGATACCGCCTGGAATAATTGGAATCACGACTTGAACGATCTGAATTAAAACGAAAATGAGCGGCCCGGCGATCGGGGATTGCCCGACAAGCTGCTGCAGCGAATTCATATCATTAAATACTCCTAAACGATAGAAGTAGATTGTCAAACTGATCGTTATGGCTATACCCATTAATGAAACTATATTTAACAGCCTTCTGGATTGAACAACACTCATTTGATTCAGCTCCTTTGTCTTTCTACAGTGAGTATATAGGATAAATTCACAAAATGCATAGGTCTGAGGTTGTAATTTGTAAATTTCGTACAAAACTTTAAATATTTTTAGATATTTATTGGTTCCGCTTACATCATTAGCCTATAAACAAATAAAAACAGGAAGGCTTTCCTGTTTTACTAAAGTCATTTAGTTTGAAAATTGGAACGTGTTCTTTTCAAAGCTCGTTCGATCAAGTTCGTGAACATGAAGCCAATCGCGATTGCGCCGGCAGTAACGAGTACTGTCACGACTTTTTCCATCGATTCAGTAAACTGCTGGTTCATCATATGCCGAACCGCCATGTATGCGGGTCCGCCTGGAACTAATGGGACTAAACTGGGAACGTTGAAGACGATCACGGGCATATGCATCTTTCGTGAGAACAAAATACTGATTAATCCAATCAATAGTGCCCCCATAAAATTGGCGATACCGATATTTTGATGAAAATAGGTTTGTAAAACCCAAAACGTCATCCAACCGGCAGCCCCAGTCAAGCCACAAGCCAAAAAGGCACGGCGAGGAATATTCGTAATGACGCTGAAGGCGATCGTGCTAAACATACTGAAAAGAAAATTGACAATAAAATTCATGAGTAACCTCCAAGTAGATTTATTCGGTTAAAAGAAGTTAAAGGCAACGATGATCCCACCGCCGATCGCTCCAGCGATAAAAAGCGCCTCAGTACCGCGAGCTACCCCGCTAATCAAATGGCCCGCCATGATATCACGAAAAGCATTGGTGATTGCTAGTCCGGGGACAAGGGGCATAATCGATCCGATAATCAAACTATTTACATCGCGTGCTAGCGAGCATGAAACTGCCAACAAAGACAAACACCCAATAATCAAAGCTGCCGCAAAATCATTTAGAAATTTCATCTGTAGCTTATTACCGAAAAAGGTATGGACGGCAAAACCAATCATTCCGATGATGAAGGTTGGAATAAAGTCAAACCAAGTACCGTTCAAAATAATCATCAGTGTACTACTAACGATGCCTGCCGAAATAATTTTCCACAAATAAGGGAAGTCAGGTGTATCCTGATCAACTTCTTCTAAATAAAGATAGAAATCCGGCAAAGAGAGTTCGCCATCTGCGAATTGCCGTGAGCCCTGATTGACAGCAGTTACTTTTTCTAAGTTGATCGACTGCGGGGTGATCTGAACCACTTGACTAGTCTGTTCAGAGGGAAAACCAACGATGACACCTGTCGCAGTTACGTATGTTTGTATATCATCTAAGCCGGCATTGAGGGCGATTCGTTTCATTGTATCTTCTACTCGATAAACCTCTGAGCCGGACTCCATCATGATTTTTCCGGCCTTTAAGCAGGTATTTAAAACAAGTTGTGCATAATTTTGCTGTTCCATCCTATTAATCCCCCTTACTATTCCTATACTATAGTAGAGAAAATAAATAAATTAGACAAGAAAAAGAATAAGGATTGTCACCGAACCTCAGAGAAAGTATAATAAAGTAACAGCAATTTTTTTTTTGTGAGATACTGTTTTTACTTTAAAGAAACAAAAATGCCCGTAAATGTATAACGACTCTTTTGTTTTTTAATGAAATAAGTTAAATATTACATAAATAATAAAACGTTTACACTGCCTTTATAAGAAAAAAATCGATAACATCGCCGCTTTTTAGGAAAAAATTTCTGTAAATTTAGATAACATCTTGCATAAGGGTTGCAAAACTAATCAGTTTTTGATTAAAATAAAATGACGGGAAAAATAATAACATTCTGGGAGGAATTAAAATGAGAAGAAAAGTTTATACCAAAGACCAGATTCTAAAGGCTGCCTATGAAGTTGTCGAAAATGAAGGTTTTTCTGGATTTACAGCAAGGAACATTGCCAAAAAAATGGGAATCAGTACGCAACCGATCTATTTAGAGTTTAAGAATATGAGTGATCTGAAGAACACCTTGTTAGATGAAATATGTAATCACCTATATTACGATATTTTCCCAGAAGTTCGCACAGGTGATACCATTATTGATTTGGGTTTAAGTTATGTGTATTTTGCTAAGGAACAAAGTAATCTTTACAACGCGTTATATGTTCAAGAATATGGCGGTGGAAAGAAAATGCATGACTTTTCTTACAACTATTTCCATCAATTAATTACTGAGCATCCGAAATACAAGAATTTATCCGAAAATAAAATCAATGCTCTGCATGTTGGAACGTGGATTTGTGTGACTGGAATTGCCACATTGATGTCATCAGGGATTATCGAGCCGACACAAGATGAAATCGTTCATTTGATGAACCGCACGATCAACAATATCTTGGAAGAAGAAGACACTTCTGTATTAGATACGTTATAAAATCTTGACATTTAAACGAAAAAAGGTAAGATAAATGGTGCGGAAGGTTGGCAGAGTGGTAATGCAACGGACTCGAAATCCGTCGAGCCGCAGTAATGTGGTGCACGGGTTCAAATCCCGTACCTTCCTTCCATCTTGCCAGATGATGAGTTAGAAACATTGTAACAGAGCCAATCTGTTAATGTTTTTAGCTCTATTTTTTTGGAGTGAATACGGGATTGAATCCGGTTCGGTTAAATTCTTAAATAATTTGCAAATTGTAGAGCTGTTTTTTTTTTTCGTTCCTCGGTGATATGGATGTACAAATCCATTGTAATTTGGATTGATGCATGGCCTAGTCGCTCTTGAACATCCTTGATGGTAGAACCAGCTTCCAGGAGAAGCGATGCATGAGTGTGTCTCAGTCCATGAATCGTGATCCGCTTTAAGTTGTTTTGCTTGATGATGGATTCCATCCATTTTCTAGGTTTAGACAGCTGCATGAAAGTGTTTCGTTCATTGCTAAACAACAGCTGATTAGGTTTAAGGGTATTGTAGTCTGAAATCAAGAACTCTTTCCTTTGAACCGAACGCCAATGCTTTAGTATGTCTAATGTTTTTTGATCCATCGGGATAGTACGTTTTGAATTCTTTGTTTTTGGTTGCTCAACATATAGGCGGTTGTTTTTCCCTCTAGCAAGAGTTTTGCTAATTCGAATAGTTTTATCCTTAAAGTTAACATCTTCCCATGTAAGGGCTATGAGCTCACCAACACGCATACCAGAGAAAGCGAGAGTTCGAAAGAAGGCAATCATTTTCTGATTGTCTTTTTTAGTGACGACTGAAAGGAATTCTTCCAGCTCCTGTTTTGTAAAGAAGTTAGCAGTCGCTTCATCATCGATCGATTCTTTTCTTTTTGGAATCGTAATCTTTTTAAATGGATTGTCGGATGCATAGCCTAAAGTGATGGCATAATCATAGATACGCGATGCATTACTTATGAACTCCCTAAAAAGAACAAAATCCTTTGATTTAGTATTAGCAAATTTCTGAGCATAAGCAGGCGAGGGTTATCGATTGCTAGAAGAAGGTCAGACAGTCGTTTATACGATTGGTGAGAACGACAAAGGTAAGAAAGCAACGAATGTAGTAGTTGAGTAGTATCGGTGACAGTGGAGTTTTCCATCGTCATTTTTCTTTTGCAAAAGCTATTTATGGAACTCATATTCCAGAGAGAGTAATATAACTATTGTTCGTCTAGGATTTAGTGATAAAGCTATAGATTCAATTCATTTGCCCATGATACAATTATTCTAGAAAAGAATAATGCTAATGAAAGAAGGGCTAGCTTTTGAAAAAGTTTGTTACGGTTGTATCAATGATTTTATTGTCTTTTACATTGACCGCTTGTGGGAGTAAGGTTACTGTTGACGATTTAAAATCTAATGATTGGCAAATGGATATGAACGAGAACGAAGATAACATTCATTTTAAAGTATCTTTTAGTGATCACGTCATGACCTGGGCTGTAGATGCGTCTGAAATGAAAAGCCAGGCATCAAACGAGTGGGAAAAGATGGGTGAAGATCTCGGGAAACAAATTGTGGAAAACATTAAGTATAAAGTTGAATATGAGTTGAAGGGAAAAACAATTCATCTTAAGGAAAAGGACTTGAAGTTAGATGATGACTATAGCATTGAAAAGGAAGATAAGAATATTGTTCTCACTCCAGAAGACGAAGACGCTCAAAAAATTGTCTTAAAGCCTTACTCAAAAAAATCTAGTCAAAATGAAACGTCTACTTCGAAGTCCAAAAAGAAAACAGCTGTGAAATTATCCGAAGTCATTGATCAATTTAAAAAAGATGGACTTGAAGTTAATGACGCACGAAAAATGACTAAAGATGAATTTGGTGCAGCACCTTTAGCGGCAAAAGAAAGCATGATTTTTGGAATTCAATTAGGTAGTGATGGAAAATATCAAAATGCTCGAATTTTTTCATTTGATACCTTAGAAGATTTAACGAATACAAAGGACTATTATGACGATCTAGGTAAATCTTCTTCACTAGCCTACTCGTACACTGCCGCTGATGAGGATAATTTAGTATTAATGCAATTTAACGGAGACCTTCCAAAAGAGGTAGTAGAAAGATATGTAGATACTGCCGACTTGGAATTGACACCAGTAAACTTTGAAACGGATTCAACGAACTCTGAAATAATTGAAGAAGATAATGCGTATAGTTCACCATCAAGCAGCAATCAAGTAGAACGACAAGCAGAGTCTAACTTACAAGAAACACAAGCTCAGAAAGCGGCCGCAGAAGCAGATGCGAAAGCTCAGCAAGAGACTGCCAGACAGCAGCAAGCCGCTCAAGAACAAGAGCAACAGCAGCAAGAGAACTCGCAAAATGATGCAAACTCTCAGTATGGCGTAGTGCAAGCCGGAGAAGGACCGCCACAAATTGCAGCTCGCTACGGTATAAGTGTCGACCAACTATTAAGTCTAAATGGAATGTCCGCGGATAACTATTACTTTGATCCAGGACAGGAAATAAGAATCAAATAATTAATTGAGAATAATTTATTATCCCTAGTCGATTGACTGGGGTTTTTTGGTATACTAGTTTTAAAGTGAGCTCAACAGATTATGAATATTTCAGAATGAAAGACTATTTAAGAAACGTTACTAATAATAAAGAAGTTTGTAGGAAAATGATTATGTATACCATCTAATGTTATGCTTAATTCTTTTATTTCTAATGTACATAGGTTTTTAGGAGCAAATCAGTGAAAATGAGTTTTTAACCTCAGTGTTTTAGCTGTACTGTAAAATATTAAATTTAAAATAGTTTTGGAGGTA
>NZ_JCAFYN010000026.1:0-59082 GCF_059374735.1 Enterococcus sp. GPZ-007
AAACATCTGAGTATTCAGATGTTTTTTTTTTCGAAAAAAAGTTGAGAATAAACTCCGATAGAACTTGTGATATTTTTAAATTAGAAGAACTACAATGAGCAGAAGAGGAGATGCTAAGGATGATTTGGCAACTTATAATGACTAAGAAAACGCAACGATATTTGAAACTACTTGAATTAATGAATGACGAACAGTATAAGCTAACAGAACTGGCTAAAAAACTAGAAATAAGCATAAAAACCGTCAGACGTTCTATTGGTGAACTAGAGCATAAAGGGTATATCATAAAAGATAAACCGTGGCGAATTAATCGACAACAGTATCCAAATTACCTTGAGCTTTATCGGAAAATATTGACCGAGGATCCGCTCCTTCAACCTTTTAAGCAATTTCTTTGGAGACTGCCCTCTGCAGAAATGAAGTATACAGAGGTAAGAAGGTTAAATGGACACTTGATTTATTTGAACCTTTGGGCAAAATGGCGAACAGGTAAATTGCTAGGTGATCCAGGTATCATTCTATTTCTACAGTTACGTTACTTGAGAGATTTTTATTATTTTGAAGAAGAGGAAATTTATCAACAAGTGGAGCAATATTATCAGCATCAATCTGCTCCTTCATTTGACCGAGCGTTGTTTCCAGACCAAGTGCTGATCAATAGTTTCATTGAGAAATTTAATGTCCAGGAACAACTAGCCGGCTTTTTCTTTTTTGATCATCTGCGTTATCATTTTCTGCTGTTTACTGAATTTTATCATTGTCATCAAAAGCACCAAACTGTCTTATATCAGGAAGTTAGGAAAGCAAGTCGAATTATTGAAGATACGATTGCTTGGGAAAGTGAACTATTAGAGAATACATTCAGAGTGAAGCTCTTTGATCTTTTTATCGGAATATACCAAGGTCTGCCTATAGCGCTCTTCAATGCAAAATGGCAGCAGGGACCAGTTTCGCCAGACTATCAACGTTTGAGTAAAGAATTAAAACGACAACTATCTATGTTGAATAATTGCCGAATAGATGAACTGGCGTTAGCTTTGAAAAATATTGTGTTTGCAAGCCATCAGGTGGCATTTAAAACGACGCCCAACTTAGAATCTTCGCTATTGATTCAAGAAAGGTATCAGACATTTTTATCGGATGGTGGAAACTAAGGTGAAGATTTTTCTTCAAGAAAGGTTATGCTATAATGATTAGGACTACGATAAGAGTATCATTCTATTTAGCATGTTGTTTAATGACTAACGTGATTGATAGAGTGGGAACAATTGAAAATAAGGGGTAGTTCTTCTAGCAGAAGGGCTAGAAAGTAGGAGGAGAGCAGAATGGGCTTACGAAAATTAGATGTTCCGACATCTTCGATTACAGAAGTAAAAAAATCTCCAATGGATGTTTTTGCTCAAGCTCGTAAGGCAGAGACCGGGGTTTATATTTTTAATCGCGAAAAAATTGCCGGTGTAATGCTGACAAAAGAACAATATGAAGCATTGGTAGAAGAATTAGATACTTTACGAGATACCTTATATCAACCGGTGGAGCGTGAATTACCGGTTCCAGAAGAGTTAGAAGAGCTGGCCACGGCTTTAAGAACGACATTGGCGAAGGGGTCTGTGATTTCAGCCCGTTACTTAGATGAACGCATGGTGGCAACTGGTTTCATCACAAAAAAAACCGGCTTTGGCGGTGTAACGGAAATGATGAAAGAACTAGAGGACACTGGAAAAATCATTTATCAATTGCGTCGTCGGGAGCATAATAAAGTCATCTATGCCGAAATTTTTGGCGAACCGCAGGAATTCCAACGCGGTTCTGCTGATAAGCTGATGATCCGTAAAGTGAATTTGATTGAGCGTTGATGCTTAATTTTTTCATACCGAATAAAATGAAACTGAACGATCTTCTTTTATCGCTAGTGATAAAAGAAGATCTTTTTTTGTCATTAGAATGCTGAAAAATTGATGGCAGAGGTGGACTCTTAAATTCCTCTTACTTTCAGCAGGAATAATTGTCTGTGAACGGACGTTCGGTTATAATGAGAGTAACAATACTGTTGAAAGGAGGCGGGCCGGATGGCAGAGTTGGTTTTTCCCTTGAAAAATGATACTTCGCGGAAAATTATTCATATCGATATGGATGCCTTTTTTGCTTCTGTCGAAGAGCGGGATGATCCTGAATTGGCAAAGCGTCCGCTGGTAATCGCTCGCCATCCTTCTGATACGGGCGGCAAAGGCGTCGTGACGACGGCCAATTACAAGGCGCGCATCTACGGAATCCATTCTGCTATGAGCGCTCAGAAGGCCTATGAGCTGTGCCCTCAGGCGATCTTCAAGCCAGGCGATCATGCCAAATATAGTGCGGTCTCGAAACAGGTACGAGAAATTTTTCATCGCTATACCGATATCATCGAACCTGTCTCCATTGATGAGGCCTATCTTGATGTGACGGAAAATAAGATCAACGCACGTTCCGCGATTAAGATCGCTCGCTTGATCCAGCAGGATATTTGGCAGGAGCTGCAATTAACCTGTTCATCTGGCGTCAGCTACAATAAGTTTTTAGCGAAGCTAGCTTCGGATTATCAAAAACCGCAGGGAATGACCGTGATCTCACCGGAAGAAGCAGTGGTATTCTTGAAGCGGTTGCCGATTGAAAAATTTCATGGGGTCGGAAAGAAGACAGTTCCGAAAATGAATGAGCTGGGTATTTTTACTGGTGCGGATTTGTATGAGAAAAGCGAGATGTTTCTGATTCAAGTGTTCGGTAAGATGGGCTATTCCTTGTATCGAAAGGTGCGGGGTATCCACGATTCGCCCGTCAGTATCACGCGGGAGCGAAAATCAGTTGGCAAGGAACATACATATGGTCGTCCGTTATCAACAGAGGATGAGGTATTGAGTCAGCTGCGGCAATTGGCGGAGAAGGTGGAGAGCTCACTGAAGCGAGTCCAGCGTCATGGGAAAACAGTCGTCCTGAAAGTTCGTTATGCGGATTACACAACAGTAACGCGGCGAGTCACGCTTCCTTATTACATAGAAAAGAAAGAAGAATTGTTTTCTCAAGCGAGCTTGATCTGGGAAGAGATCGGCGGTGTAGAAAAAGGGATCCGATTAGTCGGCATTACCTTGACCAATCTAGATCCCGTTGCGTATGAGAATATTGTCCTCCCGCTATGGGAAGAACGTGAAGAGCGATCAAATTAGTTCGCTCTTTTTAATTTGTTCAAAGGCCTTTTCCGAATCGTGCAGCTTTTCCCAGATCACGACTTCACCTTGAGCCAATGACTTTTTAACATCGATGATTCGTTGATTGGAGCTGCCGCGGAATTGCAGCATCAAATTTTTCTTTGAGAGATCAAAACGGCCATCTACGAGAATATCAATCTTACTCAACATCTCCAGTTTGTCCTCGCTGTCCAGCAGCAGTTCTTCAAAGGTATAACCGCTCCATGACCAGATATCTTTTGTATCGCCAAATTCAGCGCGAAGACGGTCGATTATTTTTAAGCAGACTTGCGTATTTAAGAAAGGCTCACCGCCTAAGAAGGTCACACCTTGGACGTAATCGTGAGCGGTATCTGCAATCAACTGATCTTCTAGTTCTTGGGTGAAGGGCTTGCCGTAATGGAAATTTTGCGAGGCGGCATTGAAGCAGCCTTCGCAGGCAAAGGGACAGCCGCTAACATAGAGACTATTGCGGACGCCTTCGCCATCGACAAAGTTAAAGGCCTTATAATCAGCGATGTATTGTTGGCTCAGTTCGCTGGCTAGCCATTCTTTGGGTTTAGGATTACGCATATTTTTCCCCTTTCAAGTAAAACAGGGAGCGGCAAAGAGCGCCGTCCCTGTCAATCGTATTTCTGTTTGGTTCAATGGACAAGATCCATTGAACGTTTTTACATATGTTTTACGCGTGAGGCGATTTCTTCGTGACGACCGTGAACCATTGGACGTGCTTGAGGGTTTCCTAAGTAGCCGCAAGTCCGTTTCACTACATCACATGATTTTGGATCGTGATTGCCGCATTGTGGGCATTCAAAGCCGCGTTTGGTTGGCTTGAAGTCGCCTTCGAAGCCGCATTCGTAGCAGTGATCGATTGGTGTATTCGTTCCTAAATAAGCGATGCGATCGTAACCATAATCCCAAACAGCTTCCAATGATTTTGGATTTTGTTGCAGAACAGGGTATTCACAATAATGAATGAAGCCGCCAGAGCAATATTTAGGATAGTCTTTTTCAAAGTCTAATTTTTCAAACGGTGTTGGATTTTTACGAACATCGTAATGGAAACTATTTGTATAGTAGTCCTTGTTCGTGATATTTTCAACGATCCCGAAGCGTTCAGTATCTAAACGGCAGAAGCGGTCAGTCAAGCTTTCACTTGGTGTTGAATAAACACTGAAGTGATAACCATATTCGTTGCCCCATGCATCGGCGTGTTCCTTCAAGTCTTTCATGATGTCGATAGTGAAGTCTTTTGCTTCCGCGTTGTCTTCCCATTCGCCGCCGTAAAAGACGCTGGCAACTTCATAAAGACCAATATAGCCTAGAGAAATCGTTGCTCGTTTGTTTTTGAACAATTCATTGACCGCATCCGTCCGTTTCAAACGTTTGCCGAATGCGCCATATTGATAAAGGATCGGCGCGTTTGCCGGTGTTGCTTCTTTACAACGGTCGATTCGGAAGACTAGTGCGTCTTTTGCGATTTGCAGACGTTCTTCTAATAATGACCAGAATTTTTCTTTGTTGCCGCCAGACTCTAACGCGATTCGCGGTAAGTTCAACGTAACCACACCAAGGTTCATGCGACCCGCATTGACTTCTTCACCTTGTTCATTTTTCCAGCCTTGCAGGAATGAACGACAGCCCATTGGCACTTTGAAGCTGCCGGTTAATTCAATCAATTTATCGTAGTTCAAGATGTCTGGATACATCCGTTTTGTTGCGCACTCTAAAGCCAATTCTTTAATGTCGTAGTTTGGATCAGTTGGATTCAAGTTTGTTCCACGACGTAAAGTAAAGATCAGTTTAGGGAAGATCGCTGTGCGTTTTTCGCTGCCTAGACCTTCGATGCGAATTTGCAGGATCGCTTTTTGGATTTCACGTTCAAACCAGTCTGTTCCAAGACCAAAGCCTAGAGAAGTGAATGGTGTTTGTCCATTTGATGTGAATAAAGTATTGATTTCATATTCCAAACTTTGCATTGCATCGTAAATGTCTTTACGGGTTTTTTGTTTTGCGAAAGCTTTTTGTTTTTCAGGATCATCGATCCATTCTTCCGCATCTTTTAAGTGTTTTGCGTAATTTAGGCGCGCAAAAGGAGCTAATAGCTCGTCAGTACGATCCGCCGAACATCCGCCGTATTGGCTTGATGCCACGTTGGCGATGATTTGCGAGATTTGGGCAGTCGCTGTTTGGATTGATTTTGGACTTTCAACTTCCGCATTTCCGATCTTGAAGCCGTTGTTCAACATGCCTTTGAAGTCAATCAAACAGCAGTTAGTCATCGGGGTATATGGATGGTAGTCCAGATCATGGTAATGGATATCACCTTTTTGATGGGCGTTGGCTACGTGCGGCGGCAACATCTTCAAACCAATTGATTTGCCAACGATTCCAGCTGTCAAATCGCGTTGTGTGTTAAAGACATCACTATCCTTATTGGCATTTTCGTTCACGACAGTTTGATCCTTGTTGATCAATTTGCCGATCGTAAAGTTGATATCGGTCGCTTTGCTGCGTTGGAAGTCGCGACGTGTCCGATAATTGATATATTCTTCTGCTAATTCATATTCGTTGTGTTCTAATAATATATGCTCCACAATGTTTTGAATTTCATAAATTTTGATATCGCTAGTGAAACGTTCAGAAATTTCTGCATCTACACGCTCAACGATTGACTGGATACGTTCATGAGCCAATGGATCGACTGATCCTTTAATTTTCGTTTCTGCTTTGATCAAAGCATCATAAATTTTTTGATCATCAAAGGCTGTGTGACGACCATCACGTTTTACGACCTTAATATTTTTTAGCGACGGCTGATATTCGTTGATTAACGAATCTTTTGTGTGGATTTCCATCATTGCAAACACTCCATTTCCTCTAAAGTTCATTATCAATCATATAGTATTTCTGACGTGGTTGCAACGATATATGGTATCTTTTTTCGGATAAAAAAGAAAAACACACCATATATAGTGTGTTTGTTTACTGAAAGATGAAAGAAAGCTGATGAGGTCAAGCTTCTATTTGAGATAAAATAACTTAAAAATATTTTACCGAAAAAGTGAAAAATTTGTAAGATTATTGAAGGACGTTTCACATGGGAATCTGCCCCAAATATGATACCATAAAGAAAAAATTTTGGATATCAAAAATAGGTTTTTGTTTCATTGTTTGTTGAAATTTTCACCTGAGTGCTCTACTGAAAGATGACTAGTATAACTAACAAGCTCTAGTTGTAAGATCTGCGGCATTCAAATAGAACGAATATGGGAGGAACCAATGAAAAAAATGATCGATGTGCAGCATCTTAGTAAAAGCTTCGGCACACGTAATAATAAGGTCACTGTTTTGAATGATTTGAACTTTACTGTAGAAAAAGGCGAATTTGTCGGAATTATGGGACCTAGCGGAGCCGGTAAGACGACTTTGATGAATATTCTGTCGACGATTTCATTGCCAACGATGGGTTCAGTAAAAATCGATGGCGCGGATATCACGCAAATGCGTGAAAAGCGTCTGACTGATTTTAGACGGGAAAATCTCGGTTTCATTTTCCAGGACTTCAATTTAATCGATAGTCTGACAGTGAAGGACAATATTATTTTGCCGCTGACTGTCAGCAAGCTTTCTTATGAAGAGATTGAGGAACGCGTCCAGCGCTTAACGCGGATCTTGAAGATCGAACAGATTTTGGAGCGCTATCCCGAGGAAATCTCGATCGGACAGCAGCAGCGGACGGCAGCAGCTCGTGCCTTGATCAGTCGTCCGTTGGTTCTATTTGCGGATGAGCCAACGGGTTCTTTGGATTCGAAGGCGGCTACAGAATTCTTGAATTATTTAGATGAGGTCAATTTGCATGAAGAAACAACGATCTTAATGGTGACCCACGATCCTTTCACAGCAAGCTATTGTAATCGAGTCTTGTTCATCAAGGATGGGCGTTTCTTCTCGGAGATCGTACGGCGTTCGTCTCGGAAGGATTTTTTTGAGAAGGTTATCGATATGCAGGCTACGATCGGCGGAGGTGGAAAGGCGAATGCTGATTAGTATTGTTTGGCGAGGCTTCAAAAAACAGCTGTCGAATTATTTAATATTTTTCTTTAGTCTGATTTTTGCGGTCATGGTCTATTACTCCTTTACCGCGATGACTTATGAGCAGCCCTTGATCCGCAGTGCCGGGAAAAATACGCAGCTGGTGGGCATGCTGGGTTTCGGCAGTTTTGCTGTTGTTTTGATCTTGCTATTTTTCATGGCGAATACCAATCGCTTTTTTATCGAGAATCGCCGCAAGGATATCAGTATCTTTCATCTCTATGGTCTGAATTATTATCAAATCTGTCTCTGGTTCATTTTGGAAATTTTCTTTATCGGGATTTTTTCATTTATGATCGGGATCGGAGCCGGCGTTCTGCTATCCAAGCTTTTTAGTATGATTTTAGTAAAAGCGATGGATCTGCCATTGCAAGTCCACTTCTTTTTATCAACCGACGCGATCGTCGCTACGGGATTAGTGGTGCTCTTTATTTTGGTAGTTGTTTCATTCC
The DNA here is from genome assembly GCF_059374735.1 of Enterococcus sp. GPZ-007. Taxonomy (NCBI): domain Bacteria; kingdom Bacillati; phylum Bacillota; class Bacilli; order Lactobacillales; family Enterococcaceae; genus Enterococcus; species Enterococcus sp. GPZ-007. Next base: position 7,769 of record NZ_JCAFYN010000026.1, read on the forward strand.
AGATTCTCTGGCTAGTATCCGGCTATAAATTCTCCCATTTGAAGAAGCTTCAACTGCGAAAGATTCAAGCAATGAAGGTGCCGCTTTGGCAGAAATTATTGGGAGCCATCGGGGCTTTGCTGTTGCTGACTGGCTGGGGAATGGCGCTGGTCTATATTAGTCTGGCTCGTTGGGCAAGTGATTCCTTCGGCTTATTACAGGGCAACGCAGTATTGATGCTGCTCATCTTTTTATTTTGTGTAGTGGGCAGTTATTTGTTTTTTGCCTTCACACTGCGCTGGTACAATTCTTATCGACCGAAGCGTTTGAATAAAAATTTGGGCATGTTATCAAGAAGCGAATGGCAGCTGCGGTTATTTAGTGAATGGCGGTTTTTAGGTTCGATCACCGTTGCGCTGGGTTTGGCATTAGCAATTTTAGGCGGGATGGCAGCAATCGTTTCATTGGAGATGCGTTCAGTTAATGAAATCGCGCCAGCTTCATTGATGCTTACCAGTGAAAGCTATGCTAAGTTTGCCCCCAAGCTACAAGACGTGACACCTTATCAGCGCCAATCCCTGCATTTCAAATCCGTTCCCGCTAAGCAAAGTGTGGAGATTTCTGGCGAAGGAATCAATTCGCAGCCAGAAGTCATGGATATGATCTCTCTTTCTGATTATCGTGCCTTTCAAAAAGTGAATCCGACCTTGCAGGATATCCAACTGAAAACGCCTCATTCGACGGTTGTTTTGAGTTCTTATCAGCGCTACTTCAGCGATTACGTTCGTTACAGTAAAGTAATCTATCTGAAGCATCGGAACTTGACTGTTCAAAAGAGCTTGCCAAACTTTTTTGGTGATCCTAGCCTGCGGTACGGAACGGGGATGATCGTTGTTTCTGATGAAGTTTTTGCAGAGACTCAAGGACATTACTATACTATTGAAGCGATCGATGTGGAGCGATCGTTTGAGGGTCAACTAAATCAGCTGGTTCACCAAAATCTTAAAGGAGATTGGGACTATCCGATCCATTATGATCTTTCCTGGAAAAACAATCAGATTGTCGGGAATATTACTGAAGGGGAAGGAACGAAAAAAGATGGTTCAACGATTTATCGATCGGAATATAGCTCTCGTCAAGAAGTCTATCGAGCGACTCGCAGCAGTATGGGGCTGGTTCTATTCGTAGTGACCTTTGTGACTGCGACCTTCATTATTGCAACAGCCAGCATGGTAACTTTGCGACAGCTCTCTGAGTTCAAGCAAAAGCGGAAAAAATACAGCTTGTTGCGGCAAATGGGGATTCCAGATAAAACGATCTATCAAGAAATCAAGCGCGAGAATCGAGTCGTTTTCTTCATTCCGGCGATTTTAGCTTTGATCCATAGTGTGTTAGCCATCTCGGTCATCTCTCACATTGCCAAAGATGCTAATTATGGGTTTGTTTATCTGTTTTGCGGCTTGATGCTGATAGTCTATGCGTTGTTCTATTGGGCAACCTGCGTTTATCAGAAGAAGGTTTTATAGAAGTTAAAGATTTTTTCAAAAAAGAGCTGTCTTATTGTGTGTTTCGCAATAAGGCAACTCTTTTTTTAGTTATCCAGTTTGATTTCAACTATACCAAACAGATATTCCTTTGTTTTGGGTATGTGACAAAACTGTTCGTTTGAAAGCGTTCTATGTAAGAGGAAGAAATGGTAGATTTTCGGCAAGCTCCTATAATGAATACTAAATAAAGGAGAGGGCGATCGAATGAAGGAATACTTTAAACGCCCGGCTACTCGTTACTGGTTAAGCTTTATTGGAAAGACGCTTTTCTACTTTGCCGTCCTTTTGATTTTAGTTTACTTATACCATTACAAGAGTATCCAAGGCGGTAATTTTATCTATAACGAATTTTAAGGGATTGAAAAGAGTTCGTTCTTGAACTGAACGGGGGGACAATCATGCAAAATATCATCACAGCAATCGACCAATGGGCAAAGAAAATTCCAGAGGCGATTGCGTATCAATCAGAAACAGAAGAGTTCAGTTATCAGACCTTGAGTCAATGGTCTGATAACTTGGCTCAGTATTTGAACAAAAACGCAGCAGCGAAGACACCGATCGTCGTCTTTGGTGAATTGGAATTTGAAATGATCGCCAGCTTCTTAGGAGCCGCTAAAAGTGGTCATGCCTATATTCCAATCGAATCAAACACACCACTAGATCGGATTCAATTAATTTTAGAAGTAGCACAGCCAGCGATGGTCTTAAGTGTTTTGCCATGGCCAGAAGAAATTGATGTAGACATTCCGGTCGTTACACCAACCGAACTCGCTGAGGTCTTCGCAACAGAACATGGAAAAGAAGCGTTGCAGCCGGTCATGGATGACGAAACTTTTTATATCATCTTCACTTCTGGTACGACTGGTGTACCAAAGGGTGTTCAGATAAGCCATAAGAATCTGCTGAGCTTCGTCAATTGGGATTTGAAGGATTTTGGGATCGAAACAGGGATGCGCTTCTTATCACAAGCACCGTATTCTTTTGATCTATCTGTAATGAGTGTTTATCCAGCGCTTTGCAGCGGAGGAACTTTGATACCAATGGAAAAAACAGTCATCAATGATTTCAAGAAGTTATTCAGCTTTCTGCCGAAGTTAGATTTGGAGGTTTGGGTTTCAACACCGTCATTCATGGATATTTGTTTAATGGAAAAGACCTTTGACGGTGAGCATGTTCCTTCTTTGAAAATCTTCCAATTCTGCGGCGAAGAGCTACCACGTAAGACAGCCGAAGAATTACTGCGGCGCTTCCCGAATGCGAAAGTCTTCAATACTTATGGCCCAACTGAAGCAACAGTTGCCATGACGCAAATTGAAGTGACAGCCGAGGTATTGGAAAAATATGATCGTGTGCCGATTGGCTACATCAAGGAAGATACGGAAGTATTAATCTACGACGAAGATCAAGTAGCAGAAAAGGGCGCTTCCGGCGAGATCATTATCAAAGGTCCAAGCGTCTCCAAAGGGTATATGAACAATCCAGAAAAAACCGCAGCGGCCTTCTTTGAAATCGACGGTGTTCCAGCGTATCACACTGGCGATGCCGGCCGTCTTCAGGACGACGGGTTGCTGTTATATGAGGGTCGAATTGACTTTCAAGTGAAGCTGCACGGCTTCCGAATCGAATTGGAAGACATCGATCATCATTTGGAAAAGGTTTCTTATGTAAAGCAAGCGATCGTTGTTCCGAAATATCAAGATCACAAAGTCCAACAACTCGTCGCCTATGTCGTTGCCAACGACAACGAGTTCGAAAAAGCCTATCAGTTAACGAAAGCAGTCAAAGAAGGATTGGCAGAAGGCGTTATGGAGTATATGATTCCGCAAAAATTTGTGTATGTAGATCAATTGCCGCTGACAGCGAATGGCAAGATTGACCGCAAGAGACTAATCAACGAGGTGAATAGCTGATGCTGATCCCTCACATGGTGCCTTATGCGTCACCGACTTATTTCATTATTTTGTTTGTGACCTTGCTGCCGCTGATCTTAAGTTTGCTGATACGGGGCAAACGAATCGGCTGGTATCAATCACTGATCACGCTGTTCTTTCTTTACATTTCCTTTGGTGGAAAAGATTATCGTCAAGGATTGGCGCTGATTGGTTATGTGATCTTCCAAAGTATTTTAGTTTGGTGCTACAACCACTATCGTAAGAACAAGAATCAAGCTGGAGTCTTTTACTTCGCGGTCTTTTTAAGTATCGTACCGTTGTTTCTAGTCAAGGTGACACCCTTTCTAGATGGTCAAAATTCAATCGTTGGATTTCTTGGAATTTCCTATTTAACATTTAAATCGGTTCAGATCATCATGGAAATGCGGGACGGCATGATCAAGGAATACAGTCCGCTGAACTATATTAAGTTCCTGCTGTTCTTCCCAACAATCTCTTCAGGTCCGATTGACCGTTATCGTCGCTTTGAGAAGGATTTAAAGGAACCGCCTGCACCAGAAAAATACGTGGACCTATTAGGTGCCGGTGTCCATGATATTTTTGTCGGCTTTTTATATAAATTCGTGATCGGCTATTACTTCGGTCAAGTTCTGCTGCCAATTGTTGATCGCATGGCGATGCAGCATGGCGGAATCTCTTGGGGCTTAGTCGGGTATATGTATGTTTACAGCATGTACTTGTTCTTCGATTTTGCCGGTTATAGTTTGTTTGCGGTTGGTACCAGCAAACTGATGGGATACGAAACACCGCCAAACTTTAACAAGCCGTTCTTATCTTGGAACATCAAGGAATTCTGGAATCGTTGGCATATGACCTTGTCCTTCTGGTTCCGTGACTACATCTATATGCGCTTGATGTTCACCTTGATCAAAAAGAAAACCTTCAAGAGCCGGATCGTAGCGTCAAATGTTGGCTACTTTGCCTTATTCTTGATCATGGGCGTATGGCATGGCTTGACTTGGTACTATATTTTATATGGATTCTACCACGCTGCCTTGATTTGTTTAACCGATGCGTGGCTGCGCTTCAAGAAGAAGCACAAAAAACAGATTCCATCCAATAAATTTACCCACGCATTGGCGATTTTCTTAACCTTCAATGCCGTCTGCTTGAGCTTTTTAATCTTCTCAGGCTTTTTGGATAAGTTATTATTTCATAACTTATTTTTAGGGCGTTAAAAATTAAATTACCTACTTAAATATAAAACACGAAATGGAGCGAGTAACATGGAAGACACATTATTTAGTATTTTAGAAGATATCACAGGAACGGATGAAGTAAGAGACAATCCAGAGGTAGATCTGTTTGAAGAAGGCTTGATGGACTCTTTAGCGACCGTTCAACTATTGGTTGAGATTGAAGGTCAATTAGGCGTGCAAGTTCCTGTTTCAGAGTTTGACCGCGCTCAATGGAACACACCGAATAAAATTATTGAACAAGTGAAAGCTTTGCAAGCCTAATGAAAAAGAAACTCTTCGGTATCTTTGGGCCGATTGTTTTAGCGGCAGTATTATTGGTTCTTCTGTTTTTTTCACCGTTTAAAATTAACAGCAACGATCCAAAGCTGATCAAAGCTGCTTCAAGTTCGATGGCGGGAAATGTTCTGCGAGGAAACAGTATTACTAAGGAAGCTCTAAGTACCGATAATTATGTACCGTTCTTTGGTTCCTCTGAATTGAGCCGGATTAGTCCATTCCATCCTTCGGTTCTAGCCGAAAAGTATGACCGCGGCTACACGCCTTTTTTGATGGGAGCACCAGGAACTCAATCACTAACACAATTCATGATGATGCAGTCGTTGGGAAATGAACTAAAGGATCGAAAGGTCGTTTTCATCATTTCACCACAGTGGTTTGTTAAAAACGGCATTAAACGCGATTACTTTGATGCCTACTATTCCCCAGAACAAACCTTGAACTGGCTGTTGAATCTAAAAAAGGTTCAAGTTAGCGATCAATATTTGGCGCAACGTTTGACCCATTATGGAGTGGTAAGAAAAGATAATCGTTTAGAACGGATGCTGGATGCGGTCATGAAGGGCGATCTGCCAGACAAGACCGACATCGCCTTTAGCAAACTAAAATTGAATATGCTGGAAAGAGAAGATGAGCTATTCAGTACGATCGGCATGATCAGCAAGCAGGACGCGATCGATAAAAATGTCAAAGCCTTGCCCGAAGATTATAATCAGAGTGAACTGAATACTTTAGCCGATCGTTTAGGAAAACGGGCAACTGAGGGAAATGAATTTGGTATCCAACAACGTTTCTATAAACAACGGATCAAGCCGCATATGAATCGTTTTGCTGATTCGCAAAAGGAATGGGATTATCGTTACTCGCCAGAGTTCTCTGATTTTCAATTGGCATTAGATCAATTAGCGAAAAAACATAGTGACGCGCTCTTTATTATTCCGCCAGTCAATGGCCGTTGGGCGAAATTCACTGGGCTTTCAAATGAGATGCTGCAGCAATTCTCTGCTAAGATCAAATATCAATTGACTTCGCAAGGATTTAACCATATCGCTGACTACTCTAACCAGCAAAACACTCCGTATTTCATGCAGGATACGATCCACTTAGGCTGGAAGGGCTGGTTAGCAGCAGATAAGAAAATCGCACCATTTTTGAAGGATCATCAATCACAAGTGGAGCAGTATCGAATCAATAATCGATATTTCTTAAGCAAAGAATGGCAAGAGATGAATCCAGAAGCAATAAAATAAAAAATGAGGCAGTCACAATTCTAACTTGTGGCTGCCTTTTCTTATTTATAAGTACGACTCTGAAGAATTGGATGATTTTTTTCATCATTTAATGATGAAATTTTTCCGCCTGATTTATTCGTTTCACAAACAAAAAAATGAGCAGCGATATGACCGACAACAGTTTATCGGTGTTCTTTTTATTTGAGAATCAGTAAAACAAGGAAGAAAAACAGGAAGATTGATCTGTTTTTTTTTAATAAATCCATTTAATTTAAAAATAGCCGCAAAATGTGTTCTTTTTTATTTGGCTTCTAGCATCGCTTAATTAAAATCTCGCCAATTCTAGCATCTAGCGTTATGATTTTTTTGAAGAAATAAAACGCATACATTGTTGGAAAAGAAGGAGCGGATTTACATGAAAGCAAAAGAGCAGAAAACACCACTATCTCAGAGACAGTTACTAGGCATGAAGCCCAGTACACTTGAAGCCAAAATCATCAGTTATTTCGAATTTTCTCAAGATGTGTCATCTGTCATCAAATATCTCGTTATTACCATGATGCGAAATGCCCTTGTCACAACGGACTTTTCGTTTCTCTGTAGAGAGCTAATCTGTGATTTATTCATGACGGCCGGACCTAATGACGTGATGCGGAAATACTGTACTTATTTTGAAGATTATTTCAAAAAAAGAGGCGATTGGGATAAAGTTATCCGCCGCTTATTTGCAGATAAGAAGGAATATTATCGCTTATCCGAGGAAACTCGTTCATATAAAAAAATTTTAGATACTCTAGGGACAAATGAAGTCAAGAACCCGGATCATACCATTCGTCTAGTCTCAGTGTTTGAAGATGCTGCCGGGAAAAAACATACCCTGACGCTCCGAGATGCGGACGAAAGGCGATCAAAAGCAGAAATCAATAAAATTCTAGAAATCATGACAACCGTGGATCTTTTTGAAACCGCTACTGGCGTAAGGCGCTTTATGACGCTTGTTAAAGCGAATCGTCCAGGAACAATAGAGACGTTAGACGAAGAGGAAGTGCAAGACGAGTCACAGGTGGAATCTGTTCAAAATTTGGTATCCGAATCAAGAGAAAGGAAGACGATAGAAATCGTTGTCTCAGAAAGCTTTGATCCTGAAGCCTTAAGCGAAAAGGAGCTATTAGCCATGATCCGAGTGGGTCATCCAGATGTGGTTAGTTTGCAAGATGTTCATGTAGTCTTTACTGAACAAGAATCGGAAGTGACGCAGTCGGATGAAGATGTAGAAATGCAAGAGCCAATATTGGAGCCTGTGATAGACTCGAACTCGCCACAACCAGCGTTAAATGATAGTTCCCAATCGAAGAGTTCAACTGGGGTTTCTGATCCACCGGCCACGGATCAAAAGAAACCTAAAAAGCGCAAACGGCTAACAGCGAAACAAGCTTACGCCCAATCTGTGATTGAAAATAGAGGGAATAATATTCAAAAAGGCAGCAGTAAAAATAAGAATAATAAGAACGGCAGAAAAAATAAAAAGAAAAGGAAGTAAAGCCGCTACTTCTGCAGTCGATCTATTTGTCGTGCCTCCAATAAACCTAATAAAAAAACCTAAGTAGAAGAATTCTCCTTAGGTTCCGACGGTAGTTTTATTAATAGTGCTTATAATAGAAGATCGCCAATTGTGTTCGATCACGGACTTCTAATTTCTCCAGCAGTTGGCTGATATTATTACGTACGGTGCCTTCACTTAAAAATAACTCTTGGGCAATCTCTTTGTTGTTTTTGCCGTTGGCAACAGCGATCAATATGCTTTCTTCCCGTTCGGATAAGTTGATCGTCGATTGTTTACGCGGAGATTGATCTGTCAAAATCGAGGCTAGTTTCCCTACGATCTCTGTCCCAAACACGGTTTGTCCGTTGTAAACAGCTTTGATTGCTGGAACGATACTAGCAAGATCCTGCTTGATCAAATAACCTTTGACACCGATTTGCAAGGCCTCTCGGATATATTCATCATCGGAAAAAGTTGTCAGCAACAGGATCACAGCATCTGGTACTTGCTTAAAGATTTCCTTTGCCGCTTCAATTCCAGTACTTTCTCCCATACGAATATCTGTTAGCAAAACATCGGGGCGTTCCTGCAGGTATAGCTTGACTGCTTCTGAGGCAGAGTTTCCTGTGCCTACAACTTGGATCTCATCCGATATCTCTAAAATAGTTTTCAATGATTCCGTTACTAACGGATCGTCATCAACGACGACAACGTGAATCATGGCAAACCTCCTCGTTTAAATATTTTTTTAATTAGTGAATGCTGTGAAAAGCCGAGTGTGTATCTTTTGGCAACACCACATGGATTAGAAAGTTATCTAGGGTCTGGGAGACATGGAGCTGTCCACCGATTTGTTCCACTCTTTGTCGCATACTTTTCAAACCAATTCCCTTGCCGCTTTTTTTAGTCAGCGTTCCATTATCAAGAATCTGCAAGCGATAGAAGGCGGGTAATTCATTGAAAGAGAGTGTAACTTTCGTCGCGTTACTGTGTTTCATCACATTAGCGAAGGCTTCTTTCAGAACCATTAATAATGTCCGTTCCTGTTCTTGACTCATTTTTTCTGGAATATTTCCCCGAATCTCAACATCACAAAACTGAAAATCTTCTATTAATAAGTCTAACCCCTTTGAGAAAGAGAGAGAAGTTTCATGGAGATCATGAACGCTCTCACGAATATTGTCCATACCCGTATGAATCGTTGTTTTTAATTGATTCAACGGTTTTTTTAGGTTGTCTGCCTGATTGATGGCTTCGATCGCTCCTAGTTGAATGATGGCACTGGATAATAAATGACCAACATTGTCATGGATGTCACGAGCAATTCGATTCCGTTCTTCGGAAATCTCCAAATCAATGAAGGTTTCCTGCGACTGCACCAGCTCGTGATTTTTTTGTTTTAACAGCTCTTGTTTTTCCCAACTATCATCCTTCAGCTGCAATAAGGCTTCTCTAATATCTTCTTGTTTTTTGCCGCGCCAAGCTAGCAGGATGGCAAAGCAATTTAAGCATAAAACTAGCAGTCGTTCAGGGGATGAGTAGGCGTCTTGAAGCAAGGGGATGACTAAAACAATGAGTGCCCAGCTCCAAATCACTTCTTCACGCCAGGCAATTCTTAAGTTTGCCGGCAGAAAAACGAGTAGCGTCGGCCAGAAAAAGCTCAGAATCAATAACGGAAAAACACCAAATACTTGTCCTAACGACTTTTTGAGCAGTAAAGCAGGACCAGCTAAAAGAATACTCGCCAAGAGATAGACCACCATTTGCTGTTGAAAATTTTGTTGAAAAAGTAACAGGATGCCGATCATTTCTAAAAAGAAAAAATCCGTCCAATAACTATTTAAATTTTTCATTGCCGCTCCTTTTAATGATCGTAAAAAACGATTAGAGATTTTCGTCACGGTCGCTATGCATATAATGACATTTGTCATCTTATGATTGGCGCAAACTCACTACTGGAAAGTTTCTAATTTTATTATAGTAAATGTAAGAAGAAAAGGAAAAGGGGTTTTTCAAATGTTGATTGAAATCGAAAATTTAGTGAAACGCTACGGTGACTTCACCGCATTAAATCATTTGAACTTATCAGTAAAAAAAGGAGAAATCTTAGGGTTGCTGGGACCAAACGGGAGCGGTAAATCAACGACCATCAATTGTGTATTGTCGTTGTTAACGTTTGATCGCGGCTCAATTAAGATTTTCGGAGAAGAAATGGGACCGGAAAAATATGCCATCAAACAAAAAATCGGTGTCGTTCCTCAGGAGATTGCTTTTTTTGAAGAGTTGTCTGTCACGGATAATATCAAATATTTTTGCGGTCTGTATGTTCAAGACAAAAATAAGCGTGAACAATACGTGGAAGAAGTAATCCAACTGGTAGGGTTAGAAGAGTTTCGCAAATTTTACCCGAAGCAACTAAGTGGTGGGTTGAAACGTAGACTGAATATCGCTTGCGGGATTGTGCATAAGCCTGAGCTGATCTTCTTAGATGAACCAACTGTAGCAGTCGACCCGCAAAGTCGGAATAAAATTTTAGACAGCATCAAAGAGTTGAATCGCCAGGGTGCGACAATCGTCTATACGACCCATTATATAGAAGAGGTCGAGATTTTATGTAACCACATCGTCATCATCGACCAAGGGCAAGTCATTGCAGAAGGCAGTAAAGAACAATTGAAGAACATGGTTCGTGAGAATGAAAAACTGATTATTGAAGTGCCAGGATTGACGCGCGAGCAAGTCGAAGCAGTCGGTGTTTTCCCATCAATTATTGATGTTACATATGATGAAAGCTATCTAAGTGTAACGACAAAAGAGCTGAAGGAAGCGTTGCTGCCGATCTTAAATTATTTCGAAGCTGAAAAAGTCATGTATGCCAATATCCATACGCAAGAGGCGACATTGAATGATGTCTTTTTAGAAATTACTGGAAAAGAATTGAGAGATTAGGAGGAGCTAAAATGTTTATTCGTTTATTTACGTATCGACTACGGGTTTTGTTGAGAAACCGCAGTTTGCTATTTTGGACCTTCGCTTTTCCGATCGTATTGGGACTATTATTCAATCTTGCTTTCAGTGATCTTGATAAGATTGGGACAGTGGAACAATCAACGGTAGGGATCGTTTCGTCAAGCGAGGAAAATCAAGAACGCTTTGAAGCTGTCTTAAAAGAAATCAAGCAGGATGACAAGGTAATCTTTAAAAGCAAAGAAATGACGAAGAAAAAGGCACAAAATCAGCTTTCAAATGATAAAATCTCAGGCTACTTTGAGCTCGATAATAAAAATATCGAGCTGTTCGTCAGCAAAAGCGACACTCAACAGACTGTTTTAAAAGAAGTGCTGAATCAATATCTGCAAAATACGAATAAAGTCGAGACTCTGATGGCGACAGGCCAAGTTCAGCCTCAAGAGGTCAGTCAGTTGCTTCAGCAAGAAAATTACGTTAAGGATGGCAATGGAACGGGTAATTTTAATCTGAAATCTTTCTATTTCTTTACCCTAGTTGGGATGACCATCATGTACGGATTTATGTGGGGGCTTAGAAATGCGAACGATCAGCAGGCAAATCAATCGCCAGAGGGTCTGCGGCTGTGTTTGATCCCGCGGAATAAATTATTCGTTTCTACTGCCAATATGCTGGCTAGTTTTGTCTTATTCTACGTCCAAACCGTATTGATTTTACTATTCTATCGATTTGTTTATCAAGTCGAATTCGGTGACCATTGGAACTACATTTTACTTGTCTGCGGTTTAGGCGCGTTCACCGCCATTTCCTTTGGAACCTTGATCGGCAATACCTTGTCTAAATTAGATTTTCAGCAAAAGATCTCGATCGGTATTTCCATCTCCATGATCATGAGTTTCCTAGCTGGTATGATGGGCTCTCAATCAATCAAATATTGGATTGATGTAAATCTACCCTTTTTAGGTCGGATCAATATCGTCAATCTGATTAGTGAAAGCTTATACCAGCTATTCTATTATCAATCGTTGAATCCATTCTATATAAATCTGATGTGGTTAGCTGGGTTTGGTGTTGTATTTATCCTGCTAAATTACTCTTTTGAAAGGAAGGTTCAATATGACCACTTATAAAGCGATCCTGGAAATTTTAAAAAAGAAAAAAGGCAGCCTTTTATTAGGCGTCATTATCATGGGAGTGATCACCTTTTTCTATGCCGGCCAATTAACCCAAGATGCTGAAGAATTGACAGGTGCGAAAATTGCAATTCTTTCTAAAGATGATTCAGCGATTGAAAAGGAGTTTGTGGATTATTTAGGCAAACAACATACGATTGTTAAATTAAAAGATACGTCTCAAAAAAGATTAGACGATGCGTTGTACTTTGGCGAAGTAGAATACATTTTAGAGATTCCAAAGGATTTCTCCGAAAAATTGGCAAAGGGCGAACAGGTCAAGCTAGCCAGTAAGACCCGACCTGCAACATTTTCAAAATCGTTAGTCGATACGACTGTCAATAGCTATATCAATACCTATTTGACCTACCAAAAACAGATGCCGCAAGAAAGTCAAACAGCTCTGTTGAATAAAACAAAGTCGACCTTGAGCAAGGATGCAGAGGTACATTTTGATACGACTTATCATAAAAAGAAAAAACAAAATGTGACTGGACAAATTTATAATCTATTGGCTTATGGGATGTTCATGTCGATTTTTAGCGGATATGCTGCGGTGAATTTGGCCTTCAATCGTGAAGAAATCCGGCGGCGGAACAGCTGCTCACCGATTTCTCGCCGCAAACTGTCTCGGAAGATTTCGATTGGTAATTTAATTTACTCGGTCTTTTGCTTGATCCTGTTTTTGGCCTTCGTAGTATTCATTACTCAGGGGAGTTTAGACCACGTCACGGGCTATTTCGCATTAAATACGGTGGCATTTTTCATTGCGGTTATCAGCTTTTCGGTAATGATAACTAGTGTCATGCAAAATGAAGACGCGATCACGGGGATCAACAATATCTTCATCATGGGTAGCTGTTTTGTCGGCGGGGTCTTTGTCCCGAGTCAGTTTTTACCAGATATGGTCAACAAAGTAGCGGCATTTACACCAACTTATTGGTTCGCCCAAAACAATGAGCTAATCGGAAAAACCATGAATTTCAATCAACACTTTTTGGATAAATTTTTATTTAACTCTGGCGTTCTGCTAGCATTTGCCGCAGCATTCTGGGTAATCCACATGATTACGATGCGGGAAAAAGGGGCGTGGTCATTGAAAAAGGCTCACGCATAGTAAAAGATCAGCGTGTCCAAATCTGAATTTGGATACGCTGATTTTTTATACTTCAAAGTAGAATTGCTGTTCGTCGCCGAAAAAGATCGGCAGTAGCTCATTTAAGGTTCCGGCTAATTTTTGTGTTTTTAGCTCTTTTTTTTGGATCCAAAAAAGATTATCGGAAACAGCTTGCTTTTCGACTTTTGCAGTGTAGAGAAAAGCTAGTTCGCGGGTTTCCTTGTTTATGTTATTCCACTCAGCTGTGCCTTGCAGGATTGGGTGAGTTGTATACCCAGTTTCTTCTTTGATCTCCCGTACTGCCGCGGTATAACTGCCCTCCTCTTTTTCCACATGTCCGCCAGGGAAAGTCCAGCCGGGCCAATCTCTTTTCCTCCGATCTTGAACCAAGACTTCTCCTAATTCATTTTCGATCATTACCATCATGGTTAATTCAATTGCCAATAAACGTGCCATTTGATCACCTCGTAGTGATTATACAACATACTACGCAGATTTTTTTGACAATGGTATACTAATTTAAGAACGAAAAAGGGTACTGCCCTTATTTTTATGTAGTAGCATTTTTAGGAGGAGTAATAGTGGAGAAAAAGGAAGAGCAATTATTGATTGATTTAACTTCTGCGCGCGGCATCGCTGGCAATGAAGACGAAGTCAGAGAGGTTTTCAAAAGCTATGCGAAGGAATTTTCTGACGATATTTTCTTTGATGGTTTAGGCAGCGTCATTGCGAAACATGGTGGCGGTGGCGGACCAAAAGTTTTCATCTCGGGTCACTTGGATGAAGTCGGCTTCATGGTCACAAAGATCACAGAAAAAGGGTTTCTAGAATTTCAAACGATCGGCGGCTGGTGGAATCAAGTAATGCTGGCGCAGCAGGTTGAGATAAAGACCCGCAAAGGAAAAATTATCCATGGTGTGATTGGTTCAAAACCACCTCATGTGTTGACACCGGAAGCGCGTAAACGTCCATTTGAAATCAAAGATATGTTTATCGATATTGGTGCGACAAGTGCCGATGAGGCCAAAGAATGGGGCATCCGCCCTGGCGATATGGTGACGCCCTATATCCAATACCAACGAATGAATGATTCAAAATTCTTGTTGGCGAAGGCTTGGGACAATCGCATCGGAACGGCTGTGGCTCTACGTGTCCTAGAAAACCTATCAAAACGTGAACATCATAATGTACTGTTTGCCGGCAGTGATGTGCAAGAAGAAGTTGGGCTGCGGGGGGCAAGAACAAGTTCTCATATCGTAAATCCCGATATCGCTTTTGCTTTGGATACAGGTACAGCAGGTGATACTCCTGGAATGACTCCGAAAGAGGCAGATTCAGTTCTTGGAAAAGGACCACAAATTTTGATCTACGACGCATCAATGGTGCCTCATAAAAAGCTATTGGATTTCGTGATTGATGTTGCCGAAGAATTAGATATTCCATTCCAATACACGGTGATTGCCGGCGGCGGAACAGATGCGGGACAAATGCATCTGACCCGCGATGGTGTGCCATCGTTAGCCATCACGGTGCCGGTACGTTATTTGCATTCACATACGTCGGTCATCCATGAAGATGATTATTTCAATACAGTCAAATTGGTTACTGAAGTCGTTGCTCGTTTAGATTACGATACGGTGGGAGAGATCAAGAATTACTAGATCCTTCAGCCGGAGCAAGACGTTGTTTGTTTTATGTCCGTTGGTTCATGTCAAAGGAGAAATGTGATTTGAATACAAAGATAGATACAAAACGTACTGAATTGGATCATTTAAAGAAAGAGTTGAAAACATTTAAACGGCTTAACTGTGCGAATGTCTCGCTTGGGCTTGAAGCAAAACGAGTTGAAGAGAAAATACAGCAGTTAACAAAAGAAATAGAAGCATTGCAACAATAGCTAACAAAAGCTGCCGAGCTTTTTCGACCGTAGTAATTGGAAAAGGTTCTTCAGTAAGCAAATCAGAAGAGGATGGAGAAGTGATTTTATGCGTCTTAGTGAATATCGTCAAACTGCCAAAGATCGATTAAAGGATCAATGGGGGATCAATGTAGGATTAGTGGTGATTGTTGGCTTATTAACCGGAGCGATCGGGAATGTTTCAACGATGACCAATAATACGAATCTTCAATTAGGAATCTCATTCTTATTGAGTATTCTGGTGACTTTTGCTTTCAGCTATGCGCTTTATTACATCAGTTTGTATGTTGTGCGAGGCGGCAGAGCGGAATTAGGACAAATTTTTGTCGTCTTTCAACAGGGCTATTATGTGCCCTTGATGCTGATCAATATTCTTGCGCAAATCGTGCAATACGTATTAGCGGCCATCTTTTTTATTCCCTTACTGCTGCAAGCTGGAAGTAGTGTTTACTTCTCATTGATTTCAACAGGCGGGGTTACCAGTACGTCCAATGTTTCTGCATTGTTGAACATAGGCGTATTAGGACTTTATGTTGTTTTAACTTTGGCCTTCTTACTTGCAACGACTATTATCAGCATCATTTTCAAATTCGCTGTTTGGGTGAAATTTGATTATCCAGATCTTAGCGTGGGAGATTGTATCAAACGTGCATGGTCATTATTGAAGGATCGCTGGGGGAAATATATCTTATTACAATTGTCATTCATCGGCTGGTATATCTTAGGCTTTGTTGCATTAATCGTGGGTCTGCTTTTCGTGGCAGTCTACGTGAATACTGCAAGCGCAGCCTTTTATGACCAAGCCTTGAAGGAAAAGATTGATCAGGGGGAATTAGCATGAAATTGACCGTTCTCGGTTGTTTGGGCGCGTATCCTTATGAAGGTCAGGGAACCACCAGTTATCTGCTGCAAGCTGATGGCTTTAATTTGTTATTGGATGCTGGCAGCTCAACACTTGTTGAATTAGAAAAAGAACTTGATCCATTAGATTTGGATGCGGTGATCTTGACTCATTATCATCACGATCATATTGCCGATTTAGGTGTCTTACAATATTATTGGCAGCTGTATCCGACTCAAACACCGAAGCCAATCCTACCAATCTATGGGCACACGGAAGATGAGTTTCATTTCAATGATTTGACGATGGAAGGCGTCACCGAGGGACATGCCTACTTTGAAGCAGAAGAATTGAAACTTGGACCGTTTCTTGTTACGTTTATGAAGACGATTCATCCAGTACCTTGCTATGCGATGCGCTTTGTGGAAGAAAAAACTGGAGCTGTCTTTGTCTTCACAGGAGATTCCGGCTATTTGGAAACCTTCAATGAGTTTGCTAAAGAAGCCAATCTGTTTTTAGCGGATACGTATCTATTTGATGGCAACGAACGGCATAAAGCGCACTTTACCGCAGGGGAAGCTGGTACTTTTGCAAAAGATGCGTCAGTCAAAAAGTTAGTCTTGACTCATTTGCCGCAGCATGGCGATTTGGAAGAATTACGTCAACAGGCCACAGCTGCGAGTGCAGGAATTCCTGTTGAGTTGGCTCAGCCACATAAAGTGTTCGAGATTTAAGAAAAATTCATTTCATAATAAGGAGCTGGAAACATGCTATACGTACCAAATGACAAAGAACGTGATCCGCGAGTAAACCTTGCCATCGAAACTTATCTGTTGCAGAATATGCCGTTAGATGAACCAATCTTACTTTTCTACATCAATGAACCATCCATCATTATCGGTCGCAATCAAAATACGATCGAAGAGATTAATAAAGAGTATGTGGACGAAAAAGGCATCCATGTCGTTCGTCGCTTAAGTGGCGGAGGCGCCGTATATCACGATCTTGGAAATTTGAACTTTAGCTTCATTATGCCGGATGATGGCAACTCCTTTAGAGATTTCAAGAAATTGACCGAACCGATCGTGGAAGCACTGCATAAGCTTGGGATCGAAGGTGCACAGTTAAAAGGACGCAATGACCTAGTAATTGACGACAAGAAATTCTCCGGTAATGCGATGTATTCGACAAATGGCCGGATGTTTGCTCACGGTACGCTGATGTTCGACAGTGATATCGATGAAGTTGTGAATGCCTTAAAAGTCAAAAAAGACAAGATCGAATCAAAGGGGATCAAATCGATCCGTTCACGTGTAACAAACATCAAGGATTTCTTGCCAGCTGATAAACAAGCTATGACAACAGAAGAATTCCGCCAAGCGATTTTATTACAAATTTTCGGCGTGGATAGTGTTGACCAAGTGAAGACTCATGAGTTGAATGAGGAAGATTGGAAAGCCATCAATCAAATCTCAGATGAATACTATAGGAACTGGGATTGGAATTATGGTCGTTCACCAGAATTTAACTTAGAACGGCAAAAACGTTTCCCGATTGGCTCGATCGAAGTCCGTCTGGATGTTGCCAATGGTGAGATTGAAAAAGCCAAGGTCTTCGGCGACTTCTTCGGGTTAGGCGAAATCAAAGATGTAGAAAATCAATTGATCGGTACCCGCTATGAGAAACAAGCTTTAGAAGAAAGTATTGATCAAATCGATCTGACCCATTACTTTGGGAATATCACCAAAGAAGATTTCTTATCATTAATCTACTAAAACATACCTAAAAGAAAACGACCTTTCCGAAAATCGGAAGGTCGTTTTTATATATCCAAAGTGATCTTAAAGTATTGTTGCTTTTCCTTGTTTTGCCAATGCCATTCGCCATTTGAACGTTTGACTGCCTGTTCTATTTCTGGATGATGATCGATGGGAGTTGTTTTCGCGACTGCTTCATCGAAGGTATGGCGCGTGAAGGCACTCGTACTGCTTTCGATAATCAACTGCGTATGCTCCTGCTTAATGGAAATATCGATGCTGCCAAAATTTGGATCATTCAGAAATTTCTCAAACAGCTGGATTAATAAAGCGATGTTTTCCTCAACTACCATGACTGTTTCCTGTTCAACAAGCAATTGACAGGAGAAAAATTTGGCTTGTTTGCGAAATTCTTTTTGATAGTAAGCCTGCATCTCTTGAAGCAGATGCGTTAATGCAGGTATTTGATTGTTGCTATAGGCTTCTTTTTCAGCCAGTAGCGTAAAGGTCATTAGTAAATTTTGCTGTTTTTCTTTGATTACAATCGACCGTTGAGCATTTTCCTGCTGCTTCGCTCGGTAGTGCTGGATAAATGTGATATCTTCTTCAAACTGATAACCGGAGATCAGAATCATCAGTCCGCTAAATAGGATCAAGGGCCAATCCGTTGTTAAGTTGGCTGCTCCAGCGAACAGCTGGATATAAAAGAAGCAGTGGATAAAAGCAGCCATGATGATTCCCGGAGAACAAATGGTGTAAAAGCGATTATGATCAGCAGACTCCGCCAAAGCGACCGCTGAGGTAAATAGGGTCATGAAGACATTGAACCCGCTGAAAATCTGCATCGCGATAGGTAAGGATAATTTGCCAGCGGCGATACAAAGCAGACCAATGATTAAAAGAAAAACCTGTGAAGCAACACCGTAAAGATAATAATGCTGATATTTTTTTGCCCGTAGTAAATAGTAGTTGGTTAAAAAGACAGGAATCAGAATAGCCGTTAGATTGTAAATAATCGATAAGGTTTTTGGACCAAATAACGTACCGGCAGGAACATTTAAAACGATCGACTGTAATCCAACCAAAACCGTGAAGCCAATCAACAAGAGTGCGGAGATAAATTGCCTTTTTGATCTTTTTGGTCTTAAAAAGAGCAGGACCAGCAAGAGAACGATCAAGGTGGAGCAAAGGATCAAAAGTAAGAATTGCGGCAAAGAACGGAGAATAAAATAGCGGCTGACCTCCGCACCTTCACCAATGAAAACTTGGGCGGGAATCCCAGCGTAGTATTCATAGGGAGTCTTCGTGACGATCCGTAATTTGTGCTGCTGATAATCCTGTGGCAGACGAATTGTCGTTTGCAGCAGGCCTGGTTCACTATGGTTTGCATCAGCACCGTATTTGTAAATAAGTTTTTCTCCAATAAAGACCGAGACCCATTGGTGATTGGTTCGAACGACCAGCTGAGGATCTTTGAGGGTCATTTCCAGCTGCTGCTGCATAACCAGCGCATTATTGGGCTGGACATTTTTCAATCGTTGCTCCGTTTTGCCAAAAACATAATGATCCGAATGGTCTTTTACGATAAAGGTCCAACGATCTTTCAATTCAGAAACATTCGTTTTTTTTATTTCATTATTCACTGTGAATATACTAACTGAAACAATAATTAAAATAACTACAATTATTAATATGGAGTTTGTTTTTGTCCGCAAGCGAGACAGCTTTTTGTCGGCTAGATTAGCAATGATGGAATAACACCCTTTCATTCAAAAAAAGAAAATAAATAGCAATATAATCTACAATAATAGTAACATATTGAGGAAATCTGTCAAAATTAATTCAAATTTTTATTCAATTAACAACTAAAAATTCGATTTTTTTGATTAATGTGATATGATGGAGATAAGATTTTTTTCTTTTTATAGGGAGGTAGAAGAGGGTGATGAAGAATAAAAAAATAACGGTTGTATATGCAGTATCGATTTTTTCTTTATTTCTGCTAGCAATACTGACCATTGTTATTCCAAAGGTGCTGGATGTCACGCCGTATGTGATTTCGGACAATAAAATGGCTCCGGAATATCATCAGGGTGGTTTAGTTTTTGTGAAGGATGTGATGGATCCCATCCATGTCGGCGATACAATCACTTATTATGAGAACCAAGGGAAGGCCATCAAAACACGGCGCGTATTAGCAGTAGATAATAAAATCGACGGCTATTTTGTCAAAGGGGATAACTCCGATAAAGCCGAGATGGGATTGGTCCATAAACGGAATTTGATTGGGCGGCCTCATTTTTATCTACCCTACATAGGAGTTCTTGCCGATGCAAAAGTAATGAATATTTTAAAAAGCACACTATTCATCAGTGCTATTCTGATGACCTTATCTACTTTATTTTTGCATACAGAACTGAAGCAGAAATTTCGCCAGCAAGTCGAATAAAAAAAGACCTTTACCAAGAGAGGTCTTTTTAGCAGTTATCTATCTAATACGAAAGCTTCAACTCATCTTTCACTTCATCTTGGGTATCTTTCATGTCTTCTTTTACTTCCTGACGAGTTTCTTTCAACTCTTTTTTGACTTCTTTAGAAGCTTCTTTGATTTCATCTTTGCTGTCGTCTAAATCCTCTTGAATTTCCTTTTTCACTTCTCGCATCTCTGTTCGAAACTCGCTCTTCCAAATAGGGCGAAGAATGTAGCGATTGACCGTGATCATTCCAATACAAACAAGTCCTAATACTAATACAGTAACATCTAAACGATTTCTTTTCATTTCCAATACCTCCTGGTTTATTCTGACTCTGGCAAAATCCGCTAATTTCAAAAACACTGTTTTTTATTTTCCGATTTATTACTACACTCTCATAATAAGAGAAAAACGAAAGCGTTACGTCCTACCAAAGTTGTATCTTCTTCTCGGAAAAAAGGCTGGAATAATAAAAAGAATGACAAATAGATGAAAAAAGAGCCTGCAAAGGGCTCTTTTGGATAGATTTAAGCGATAGTATATCCAACTTCTTGCAAGGTCGTCACGGCAGCATCATATTTATCGGCTTTGATCAAGATATAATCGGTGTTATAGGTTGAGATGGCAAAAATACTGATGCCCGCGTCAGCCAGCAAGGACGAAATTTTGGCTAGAATCCCGACTAAACTAAAATCCAATACACCCTCGATCTTGAAGCCTTTCCAGCCATCTTCTCGCTTGATCGTGTCCGTAGGCACATTGTCCGTTGCGGAAACGATCGACGTTTCTTCATCCGTCACACCAATAAAAAGTGGCTGCTGTGTCAGATCCACCGTCTTTAGGTCAGCGACCTGATAGACAGATAATTCTAATGGTAAAGTTACTAATTTCATTGAAAATCTCCTTTCATTGCCACATAGTCATTTAAATTTAGCAGAGGTCTTGCAGGAATGCAATCTGATTTTTTGCTGAAAAAATGACTCCATAGTATATTTGAGAAAATCAGCAAAGGGGGATTTTAGGAATGAAAGCTTTGTACTTTGAACAATTTGGCAGCAGCGAAGTTCTGCAATACGGTGAACTACCTCAACCAAAGATCGGAAAAAATGATGTATTAGTAAAAGTGGCGTATATCGGCTTGAATTTCGCGGATATCTATCGCCGGCGCGGCGAGTACCATATTGAAAAACATAACCCATATATCAATGGCTACGAAGGCGCCGGAGTCGTGGTAGAGATCGGAGCCGATGTTACGAAGCAAAAGGTCGGAGAGACTGTCTTGTTTGTCGATGTACCATTCGCGAATGCTGAATATGTAGCAGTCCCCAGTGATCAAGCAATTCAATTACCAGCCGGTATCGACAGCAAACTAGCTGCAAGTATCGGACTGCAGGGAATGACTGCCGATTTCCTTGCCCATGATCTTGGAAAGAATCTTCCTGGTGAAAAAGTATTCATCACAGGCATCAGTGGCGGAGTCGGACAAATACTCTCGCAAATGCTTGTCGCAGATGGCATTGAAGTCTTCGGTTCCGCTTCATCAGCAGAAAAACAGGCATTGGCGCTGTCCCATGGCGTGAAGGAAGTTTATCCAAGCCGAGAAAATGCTTGGGTTGAAACGATTGAAGGACAATTTGCAACTGCTTATGATGGCGTCGGGTTGACCCTTCAGCAAAGCTTGGACTTGATCAAGCATCGTGGCAAAGTCGTCTTCTTCGGTATGGCTGGCGGTGATCCAATAAAGATTGATCCGGTTGCATTGATGTCTGAATCGAAAAGCCTTTTGACCGGAGATTTATGGGATTACTTGATTAGCTATGATGAACGAAAGACCCGCAGTGAACGCTTATTCAGCTATTTCACCAAAGGACAGATTCAAATCAGCGAACCAACCATCTTTTCCCTCTCAGAAGGCAAACAGGCTCATGAGTATTTAGAAACGGGAAAGAGTATCGGGAAAGTGTTGTTGAAACCATAAAGCCGATCAAGCAAACACCACATGCACTTTCATGTGGTGTTTTTAGCTGGGAGCAGGGTCGAAATCTATTGAAAAGTAATTCAACGTTCTTTATCATTAAAGAAAAAGTAGTAGTTTTAGGAGGAAAGTTTGGATGAGTAAAGCAAAACAGGCGATCATTAAGTATCTTTTTGCATTAGCTATAGTTGTTCCAATCGTACTTAACTACATGGGCTTTATACATTTTTTTTATGAACTTTTGATCTTTGGAATAGTCTCAGGTATGGCAGCAGTCCTAATCCTTTTTAAAAAATACTATTTTCTGGCTAACTTGATTAGTTCAAAAGGTGAGACCTACACAGCCTTTGAACTTAAGTTAGGAAGATATTCTGGTTATGCGTGTTTTGCCATATCAGTCATCTGTTTCGTCTTAGCTTTTATCAATAGATAGACTTATTCGCTTGTCCTTCTTCACATAAGCATCAGTGAAGAAGGGCTTTTTTATAACCTGACACGTGTTTGCTGGTTTACGATGCTATACTAATGATGGAGGTGAGTACTGTGGCGGAATATCGTTTGTTCCAGATGGTTTATTATTTGATGGATAAGGGGAGTACCACAGCACCGGAGCTGGCAGAGAAATTTGAGGTTTCGATTCGAACGATTTATCGCGATATAGATATTTTGAGTGCCGCGGGCATTCCTGTGTACACGACGCAAGGAAAAGGTGGCGGGATTTTTCTGCCGGAAAATTTTGTCTTGAACCGATCACTGATTTCAGAGGCGGAACAGCAGCAGATATTGACAGCTTTGCAAGGATTAAGCGGAGTGGATGAAAAAAAAAATCAAGCGCTGTTAAAAAAATTAGGCAGCGTTTTTCAGAAGCAGACGACTAACTGGATCGAGATCGATTTCTCAGATTGGCATCCACAAAGTGAAGAGCTATTCCAAATTATGCAAAAGGTGATTTTTCAAAAAAACCGGATTCGTTTTCGTTATTTTAGCCGAGAAAAACCAGGCTCTGATCGCAAAGTTGAGCCACTGAAGCTGATTTTTAAAGCAAGAGAATGGTATCTATATGCTTATTGCTGTGAGAGGCAGGCAAATCGGCTGTTTAAGTTGAAACGAATCAAAGACCTGCAGCTGACAACAGAACATTTCGAACGGGCAGCGCCAGAGAAGGTGCTCCAGTCGGAAAAGATTTATTCTGCTGATAAGCAATTGGTTCAGCTAGCCTTTGTTCCTGAAATGGCGTACCGGGTTTACGAAAATTATGATCGGGTTGAACAGGCAGCAGATGGCCGTTTACTCGTTTCACAAGAATATCCGGTGAATGATAGTCTATATAGCTTTCTCCTTTCCTTCGGCGGACAAGTAGAAGTCCTGTCGCCTGAGTCTGTCCGAAACGAATTGATCAAAAAAATCAATCAACTTAAAATGATTTACTAAACCTGACACGAGCTGACAGGGTTTGCTCGCTATAATGAAGTCAAAGTAGAAAGTGAGGGAAAAGAAATGAAGTATGATTGGAAAAAACAAGAGAAGCATTTATACGGTACGAAAAAGCAGCCGGAAATCGTGACAGTGCCGCCGCAGAAATTTCTCACGATTAAAGGAGAAGGCAATCCAAACAATCCAGATTTCTCGGATCGGGTCGGTGTGCTTTATCCAGTCGCCTGGAGCATCAAGATGGGCTTCAAAAAATTTTACAAAGCACATCTGGAGTTACAAGAGGACTTTGAGTATTCAGAATTTGCGATCTTTCCGTTAGAAGGTATCTGGTCCACGAAAAATACCGCTGATATCACCGATAAGGAAAGCTTCGAATACAAAATTATGCTGCGGCAGCCTGATTGGATCACACAAGAAATGTTCGAAAGTTCAGTAGCGGCCGTAGCAAAGAAGGAGCCGAATGCTTTGCTGCAGGAACTGAATTTTGAAACGATTGAAGATGGAAAATGTGTCCAAGTTCTGCATCGGGGTTCATTTGATGATGAACCAGCTTCTTTTAGAAAGATGGATCAGTTCGTTGCAGATAATGGATTGAAACGCAGGAGCTTCGAACATCGTGAAATCTATCTGAATGACGCTAGAAAGACTGCACCGGAAAAACGTCAAACCATCTTAAGGTATAAAGTAAAGTAATCAAAAAATAGCAAACGAAACTTATAATTTAATAGAATCTAAAAAAAATGAAAGTACCGCCATCACCCAAAATGGGGAAGGTTTAGCAAAAAAAATCATTTATACTATAAATGAACAGAGGGGATGACTCGTTCGTTCCCTTTGGACAAGCTCTGGATTACTCATGAATCGCAAAAACGGTTAAGTCTCTAACCTCTCTCTAACCCAACCCTGTTGTAGCGTTGTTTGAGAACTTACTATCGCGAGCATGAGCAGTCCAGTTTTTTGCTTCTCGGGCACAATTTTAGTCTTCCTTCGGGCTTTCTAGTATAGTGGTCCTGAGGGAGGTGAGGACATGGAAAATCTTATTCTAGTTGGTCACATTATATTTGGTATCGCTTCATTTGTCGGCTCATTATTATTGACGATCGGTTTTAGAAATACTTTCGCCAAACTGACAGGGATCCAAAAATCAGGCATCGTTCTAACCGTAGCAAGTCTTTTCGGAACAATCGCCTTTGCGATGCTTACTAAAGGAAATGTCATGGGTGCAGTCTTGTTTATCGTATTAGGTTTAGCAATGTGCGCATTACTTGTAGCACCAAAAGCCGTTAAAGAAAAAAATTAGCATAAGAAAAGTCTATCAGCATGTAGTTGATAGGCTTTTTAAACGTGTTCAAACAGCGATGTCTTTTTTCCCATAGTGATAATAGCTTATTCCAATACAGAATATAATCACTATGAGTGTGATGAAAAGATAAGGTGTTTGAATGGTTTTCCCAATCACTAAATCTTCAGTATTAAAGTAACTGAAGGGAGAAAGGTAGTTGAGAAAGGAAAGCTTTTCTTTTAATGAGGCGGAGATACTAAGGAAGTAGCCCAAGAAAACGATACCTAATGCAATGGCAGTATTGGTTCGTGTTTTTGTGATATAAGCAGATAAGACAAACCCAATAAACATAAAAATCAAATGGATCGCCCAAGCACCAAGGGAGATGAACAGGAATCCCTTAGTATCAAAATCATAAATTTTGAAGTGATTCATGAGAAACCAATTACTAACCGAGAAGAAAAGATCAAACAGAGTGACATAGATCAAGGGGCACAACAACTTAGAGGTTATCAACGAAGCACGGTTGATCGGTTTTGAAAGTAAAAATTCGATCGTCCTTTCACTTTCCTCTTTTGACAAAATGGAGGAAGATAGTAGAATCGCATATACACTGCCGAAAATCGTCACTAATAAAAAGGAGCGGCTGGCGTAAAAGTGTAAGATATCCGTCATATTCAAACGATCGAGACTCAAGGCCTGAACAAATTCCTTTGGATACTGGGCTAACATGGCTTCCGTGTTTTTCGCCATTTCCGCGACAGATTCAAAGCTGGCGAGCATCATTGCATTGACCGCAATCAGGAGGACCAGCCAAATACTCCAAGCAACAAGATTACGTTTCAACTCTCTTAACAAAAGGTTCACTTCGCTTCAACCCTTTCATAGTAGTGTAAGAAAACATCGTCTAAAGATGGATCAAGGATAGAAATATCTTTAATTGCTTCGTGGTGTAAAGAATCGATCAAATCATTGATATTTCCTGAGAATAAGAAGGTCACATGGTTTCCAACAATCTGATGATTTGAACTATTTGGTACATTAAAGGAGGCAGGCCGGTCAAAAAACTCTAACTCAATTTGCTTGAAATGACTTTCTTGCAGCGCATCAATCCTTTCAAGCTTCAAAAGCTTCCCTTCGCGGATAATCGCGATCCGATCGCATACTTTTTGCACTTCACGTAAAATATGAGAAGAAAACAAAATGGTTGTTCCTTTTTCTTTCTCCTGCTCTAAAAGAGCGAAAAATTTATTTTGCATCAGCGGATCAAGCCCGCCAGTCGGTTCATCTAGTATCAATACTTTTGGCTGGTGCTGCAATGCTTGTACGATCGCGACCTTCTTTTTATTTCCATAGGATAGGGCGGTCATCTTTTTTGTCAGGTCCAGTTCCAACAGCTGAGCCAATTCCGTAGCTCGCCGTTCACAGTCTTTTTTGTAGAAGCGGGCGGAGTAGAGCAGCAGTTCGGCAACCGTCATATCCTCATAGAAGTTGATTTCCGAAGGGACATAGCCCACGATCTCTTTGATTTTTTTCGCCTCGTGAATACAATTAATCCCGTCAATCTGTGCTTCGCCGCTATTAGGATAAATGAAGGAGAGAAGTAGCCTGATCAACGTCGATTTGCCAGCGCCATTTGGACCAATCAATCCAATGATTTCACCCGGGTCTACAGAAAAACTGATATCCTCGATTCCTCGCGATTGGCCATAGCTTTTTGAAAGATGTTCAATGTTAATCATGTTCATTTTCGATCACCCCATAGAGTAAGATGTCTAAGTATTCCCTTATTTCCTTTTCGATCGTGTCCTTGTTTTGGAAGAATTCCATTGGTGTATCTTTGTACAACGTGAGGTATTGCATAATGATCGTATTGATGTAAAGGGTCATTCCCTGTAAAAGCTTTTCAGAATCTTTTTTGATTGGCAGAGTAGCGATCGCTTTTTGAAGAACCTGTGCTGATTGCTGCTGAGCTTGGAGCATATACTTCTGAATGATTTCTTGCTTTTCTTTCACAACCTCGATGTTCGTTTCCTTAGCCGCTTGGTTTACAAAAAGAATCTTTTCTTTTGCTTTGGAAGAGTACAGAGTCATTTTATTCTCCATGCTTTCAAAGAGAATATCGTAAAAATTGTTTGCGGTAATATCCTGCTTCACTGACATCAAGTCTTCAATACTATCACGTAATAGATAGAGGTAAAATTCTTTTTTGCTGCCGAAATAATTAAATAAGCTGCCCTTTGAAATCCCTAATTCCTTTGTGATTTGATTGGTACTGGCTTCTCCATAAGGATATTTTGTAAAAATCTCGATTCCTTTTTGCGTGATCTTTTCTCGTTTGTCCAATGGTAAGTTAAAAAAAGTTTCTATTGCCATATACTGCCCTCCTGACCACGTGGTCATTTTGTTTTTAAAAAAAATATTTCTTTCATCGTTCGAGTACAGTGTAACATTTTATGACCGGGTGGTCAATCGGATGTAGGTGACAAAATATTTTTATACTCATAGAGCGCCTCTGAAACTAGTCTCAGAGGCGCTCCGTTTTTGTGTATAAAATTTACTTTCTAGCAAGCAGCTCTCGTAATTCTTTGGGCGGTTCTTCTTTAAAGATAGTCCGCCATGAGTTGAGTAAATTCCCCTTATTAACCATGAGTGGTTCTATTCCGATGAAGCTAGGTACATGTTTTTGCAGAATCGATTGTGCTGCGGCCAAAGCGATGGCTCTTCCTTGTTCGAAGGGCTGTTGCGCACTCACGCATTTTATCGGTCCATCCTCAGCAATCACTAACGCGGAAGAAAAGTCTAAATCGACTGTTCCAACAATGACATCTAAACGGTCTAGAGTAGCTAATGCCTTGATGACTTGTTGCGCCGGTCCATCCCATGAGATATAGAGACCTTCTATTTCCGGGTGTTCAGCCAACAGCTCCAAGGTTTTATCAAAGACCTCACTTTCACTTTTGAAGGAGGAGTTCGCTACTATTTCCATTGCCGGAAAATCCTCATCAATCAGCTGTTGTGCCGAGGTATCTCTTTGATTGGTGGCATAAAAATCAGAGTCGAAGGTCATTAGACCGATTTTAGTTTTTCCATTAGCAGCCATTTGTTCGCACAAGCCTCTGGCAGCAAGTCTTCCGTTGGTAAGCTCATTTACTGATACGACCGACACGTAATCGTTAGGGGTTAACCCCTTTGGAACATTGGTGATCAAGATTAATTGACTAGGGCTGTCAACAATCTTTTTAAAGGCCTCGGCGGTTTTAGCGGTATCAGTTGGAATCGCAATAAAAATATCCGGCTCTAATGACAGGAGACTGTCGATCTGTTTGTTTTGTAGATCAGAATCGAAGTGAGCATCAGTTACACCGATAATGTTGATGTTAAGTTCATTAAATAGTTTATTTATCCCGGCTTCATGCAGGTTCATCCAAGAAGCTCCCGTATAGTGGAAAGAGATGACTGCGGTTCTTTTCGTTTGTTTTATCTCAGCGATCTCTTTTTCCGTGAGCATAATACTGTCAATGGAGTAGGCTTTCTCACCAAACGGTCCCTTGGCAATTCCTGAGGTGGAATTTTGTAAATGGAAGGTAGTTGGAACGACCTTTTTTACCTGCAAATCTGCCGAATACGAGTGGAGGATATTCAAAGCTTCAGAAACGATGCTAGAAAAATCATGTTCAATACTAGTAATGGCTGGATTGCATAGTGAATACCAAGATTCGCTGCCTAAGGAAATGACAGAAATATCTTCTGGGATACGATAACCTGTTTTGCTAAAATAACCAATCACTTCATTGATAATTATTGGATCAACAAAGATACCAGTTGGCGGGTAAAGATTATCCTGTAAAAATAACTCATGCAGCTTTTCAAGCAGTTCCTTTTCGGAAAGTCGTCTAGTTGAAACAATATCCTCATCAATCTCCAACTGGCTTTTTTGAAAAGCCTGTTTAAAGCCTAGAAGCGAATCGTTCTCCACTTTATCAGAAAAGTCTATATAGGCAATTCTAGAATGACCACTTTTTATTAAATGATTGGTTGCATGCTCTACCCCGGCACGACTATCACTTGAAATGGATGGCAGAGTAATCGTTTCATAGTTATTGGTACTGATTATTACAAACGGAATCTTGTAAAATTTTTTAGGAAATACTGGTTCAACCTTTTCTGAGTAAATTAATATTTGACCAATAATTTTTTCAGCGAAGCTATCAAACATCACCTCAAATTCCTTCGTTATATCTTGATATTCGACAGGAATAACTACGACATTTTTATTTGTTTGCTGCTGGCGAATTTCTGCTAGAACACCCATTTGAAATTTGTCAGAAAAGTTTGGTACGTACACCAATAGGATTTGTACTTTGTTCTCATTTTTTTTATTTTGCTTTAGGACAAAATTTGGAACAGAATCAAGCGAAGAGAGGACCTCTTCTACTTTTCTTTCTAACTCAGGGCTAACATATCTAGTTTTTCTAACAACGTGAGAAACTGTAGCTACAGAAACGCCAGCCATTTCCGCTACTTCTTTAATAGTCGTCAAAAAATCACCATTTTCTATTTTTATCTAATTCACATCATACTACAAGGAATCAGTAAAGTGAACGTTTTTATAATTGACAAAGAAGTCAGCGAATCACGAGCGGCAGTAATGAATACTTACCTTGAAGAATACTGAAAGCAAATTGGTTTTTTAGTAAAGGTTTTTGGAAATTGTCCTTGGCAGAAAACACTTAGCCATTGTTGTTAAAGTGTTTTCTGCTTTTACCAGATTCGTTTTCTTACTAAAGACCATTTGGAAAATGGAGGACTTCATTTTTTCTTGAGGCCTCAAAACAAGCATCGATAATTGTCGTTAGTCGTATTAGTTCTTCATTTTTGATAAAAGGCTCAGCTTTCCCGTCAATTGCTTGGGCGAAATTGTCATAAAACTCAACGACGTTACTTTCGACATAAGGCAAAGGAAACGTTTCAACAGAATTATCATTTCTCGGGGCCATGGTTTTTGTGAGACCGGCACCAGTTTCGACCGGAACGGCTTCTTTTGCTAACTCTCCAGTCAAGGTTACAAATTTTCCGTTGAGTTCAAAGTCTTCAATGACAGCTGTTCCAATCGATCCAACAACATACCATTCAGGTAATTCGATGAAATTGGTCGTTCCAACTTCTAAATAGGCTTTCTTCAATGAATCAAAAACAATTTCTATTTTAAACCCATCGTCCACTTCATGATTCAAAAAATAGGTTAAAGTAGCATGTAGACTAATTATTTTTTGATTTGGAAATAGAAATAGTATTCGGTCTATTAAGTGAACACCCCAATCTAGTAGCATACCGCCGCCTTGATTTTTATTTCTGCGCCAATCTTTTGGAATCCCGCGAGAACCTTGTACGCGATTTTCAACATATAACAGCTCACCCAGCTTTTTTTCTTCGAGTAATTTTTTGGTGATTAAAAAATTTTCATCCCAACGTCTATTTTGGTGGACGGTAAATTTTTTCCCGCATTTTTCTGCAGTTGTTAAAATTTCTTTTAATTCTGAAGTATTCAACGTAACAGGCTTTTCTGAGATGACATGTTTTCCTGATTGCAGAGCCTGAATGGCGATCGTCTTATGGGTATCGTTTGGTGTTGCTATCAAAACGATCTCAATGGTGGAATCGTCTAATAGAGCTGACAATGAGTCATACTTTTTGATTTTTGATGAAATTGTTGAGTAATCCTTGTCTGAATCAATATCAAAAATGCCAGTGATCTCAACGTATTGGCTCTCCTTGATACGTTTGATATGCTGCTTGCCCATCCCGCCAAAGCCTACTAAGCCAACTCTTTTTTTCATGTTAAAACATCCTTTCTATTAAAACATTCCTCAATATATTTTTTAGAGTGAATAAGTGTTTGTTCAGCTTCGCTTTTGTTCTCACTCTTGAACTCTAAAGTAAGATCCTTTGAATAGTTCTTCTCTTTCAGCGTTTCAAAAATCGTTCTCCAGTCAATGCTTCCTAATCCTAATGGGGCTGGTCTGTACCAACCAAAATCATAGGGATGCTCCCGTTCTATCTGTTTTCCAAAAATTCCATATCTGCTGAGATTATCAGTTTCAACAAAAACTTCCTTTATATGAATGTTGAAAATTCTATCGTAGTAATCAGTGAGTGCTTTCGTATAATCGATTTTTTGCCAAATAAGATGAGAAGGATCAAAATTTAGTCCGAAATTTTGATTTGGTATCCTTGAAAACATTTCGTCCCAAAGCTCAGGACTGTAGGAAATGGTTGCTGGGAATCCATTTTTATCCCATGACGGCATGGAACAATTTTCAATGGCGATTTTGATCTTTAATTGGTCTGCATATGCCACGATTGGACGTACAAGGGAATCTAGCAAAGTAAAGTTTTCAGCGATTGATTTACTGGCGTCCCGACCTAAAAAAGTACTGATTTGCGGAATGCCATTTTCAAAAGCGAAGTCAATGAGCGCATACAAATTGTCAATATGCATCTGTCTTAAGCGTTTTTGCTCGGTCAAAATATTTTGATAATAAGCTAGAGATGAAATACGAACCTCATTTTCAAAGAGCTCGGAATTTAAAAGTTGGGCATTGAAAAAGCTCAAACGCTGGACCGAACTTGGCGTTAAGGAAACTTCTAATTGAGAATAGTTGAGTTGATTAGCCAAATGGACCTTATCTAACAAAGATCCGTCAAAACAGCTTGTCAAAAATCCTAGTTTCATAAAAAACACATCCTTTTTACGTAAATTTTATATTTTCATCTCAAAGATACAACGGATCGGGAAATTTTTCAATGTTTTTCTGCCTAGTTTAGGATATTTAGCTAATAAAATGCGTAAAAACGAAAAAAATGTTGACGAATAGCGAGCGCGATGATAGAGTATGTTTGTGGAAAGCGCTAACACAATTAAATTTACGTAAAAGGAGTGGTGATTTTGAAAGTTGGATACATGACAAATGGTTTCGGTGGGTTAGTAGGTACAGGCGGAGGCGTCACCAATGTTCGAGAGTCAAAATATCTTTCTTTAATTGATGAAGCCGAAGTGACGAAGAAAATCTCTGAAGTTGGGTATCGCTACATTGAATTGTTTGATGGGAATTTGGAAAAATTTGATGATTCGCCAGAAAAATTGAAAGCGATTTTAGCTGAAACAAACACGAAGATCTTAGGGATTTATACCGGGGCAAACTATATTTATACTGATGCGTTCGAAGATGAATTTTTCCGTATTAAAAAAACGATTGAAAATATGAAAAAATTTGGAGCAAAACACTTAGTTCTTGGCGGCGGAGCGATCCGCGCAAAGGGAAATGGAGCTAAAGACTATCAGCTGTTAGCTCAAAATCTTGATCAAGTCGCACAATTTGCAGAGGAAAATGACATCATTGCAAGTTATCATCCCCATCTAGGTTCAGCGGTTGAGACACCAGAACAAATTGAGCAGCTGTTTTCATTAACGACTATTCGTTTTTGCCCAGACATTGCTCATCTTGTGGCTGGCGGTGGCGATGCGTTAGAGTTAATCAAAAAATATCGCCAGCGAATCGAATATGTTCATTTAAAGGATTTGAAGGGGTCAGAATTTGTTCCGTTGGGCGAAGGGGACATCCGATTGGAAGAAATAATTCACTATTTAAAAGAGGATGGTTTTTCTGGGGATTGGTTAGTAGAAATTGATGGTTACTCAGGGGATTCTAGCCACGCTTGCGAAACTTCTTACAAGTTTTTAGAACAATTTTTTGAAGTATAGGAGGATAGTTATGAAGTTTATCAAAAAGATGATCGCTTTTTCATTAATTTTACTTTTTGCAACTGGATGCGGCTCGGATTCTGCAGCTAATAAGGATGCGTTAGAAAAAACAGATGGAAAAGACGAAATAGTGTTAGATGAAAACGACATAAAATCGACAGGACCAAACGGTGAAAAAGCCGCACCCGCCAGTTCTTTAACGCTGACAGATGAAGAAATCGCAAAATTAAAAGCCGGCAATTATTCAGCAGCAATTTCGTTTCATTATGCTGGAAATGATTGGTCCTCAGCTCAGCAAAAGGGACTTGAAGATACCTTCAAAAAATATGGGATCAATATTGTAGGAACAACTGATGCAAATTTCTCTGTTGAACAACAGGTATCCGACTTGGAAACCTTAACTGCTCTTAATCCAGATGTGATGATTAGTATTCCCACAGATGCCAAAGCGACATCTGATGCCTTCAAGCGAGTAAGTGATCGTGGAATCAAGTTAGTCTTTATGGATAACGTGCCTGATAATTTTGTTGCTGGTGAAAATTACGTTGGAGCTGTTTCAGCCGATAATTACGGAAATGGCGTTATCGCAGCGGAACTGATCGGAGACAAGTTGAAGGGCAAAGGGAAAATTGGAATTATTCACTACGATGTTGACTATTTTGTGACGAATCAACGGTTAGAAGCATTTGAAAAAACGATTAAGAAGAAATATCCAGATATTGAAGTCATTGCAAAAACTGGTTTTTCAGATGTCAACCAATCCACCGAAGTTGCTGATGCTATGTTGACGCAAAATCCAGATTTGGAAGCTATTTTCGCAATTTGGGATATTCCTGCCGAGGGTGTCTTATCAGCGCTTACCTCTGCTGGGCGCGAGGATGTTTTTGTCAGTTCAATTGACTTAGGTGATAACATTGCCAAGGAAATTGCCCAAGGAAAAGTTTTAGGTGTGGGCGCTCAGTTACCTTACGATCAAGGTGTAGCGGAAGCAACGATGGCAGCCTATGCTTTATTAGGAAAAGAGACACCTTCTTATGTGGCTGTTCCAGCAACAAAGGTGGAAAGAAACACCATTGTTTCTGGATATGAAATGGTTTACCACAAGAAAGCACCAGGCTTTATCACTGAAGAATTAGACAAATGATAGTAGAGGGTGAACGCATGCTTGATTCTATTTTAAAAATGAACAGGATTGAAAAAAAGTTTGGCGAAACAAAAGTTTTAAAGGACGTGGATTTTACCTTAAATAGAGGAGAAGTTCATGCATTGGTTGGTGGCAATGGCGCGGGTAAATCGACGCTTATGAAAATAATGACAGGCGTTTACTCGAAAGATGGTGGGGAAATTCGGATCGAGGATCAGCTAGTCGATTTTAAAAATCGCGAAGATGCCTCAAAAAACGGGATTGAAATGATTTTTCAGGAATTGTCTCTCGTTCAATCGATGACAGTGGCACAGAATATTTTTCTTGGGAATGAGCTGCAAAAAAGCGGATTGATTGATGAAAAGGAAATGAACAGGAAAGCACGATCAGCCCTGCTTAATTTAGGAATAGATATTGATCCTAAAGCAAAAGTCGAAAGCTTGAGTGTCGGACTAAGCCAGATGGTGGAAATTGCGAAAGCGGTTATTAAGGATGCTAAAATTCTGGTTTTTGATGAACCGACAGCCTCTTTGTCAGACGGAGAGTCAAAGCAGCTTTTTCAGTTGATTAATGACTTAAAAGATAAAGGTGTAACGATGGTGTACATCTCGCATCGAATGAATGAAATCATGAATATCGCGGATCGTATCACTATATTAAAGGATGGAACCAACGTTTTAACAGATGAAATCGCTAACTTATGCTTAGAGGATATTGTTTCGTTCTTTGTTGGCGAAAACGGACCGACTTTTGAATGGAAAAAACGTGAGTATTCACAGGATGAGTCAATTTTAAAGGTAGAGAACTTAACCATTAACCACGCTATTTCCGAGATATCCTTTGAAGTGAAGAAAGGGGAGATACTTGGTATTGCTGGATTGATGGGGAGCGGCCGAACGGAGATTTTGGAAGGGCTATTTGGCATCAGTCCAATAGAGGCTGGAGAAATCTATATTGATAATCAAAAGAGTACGATAAAAAATGCTCGAGATGCTATAAAATCCGGCCTCGGTCTGGTACCCGAAGATAGGAGAAAACAGGGATTGGTATTATCTCACTCCGTGAAAGAGAACAACATTTTACCTATTTTAAAGAAATTGTCCTTTATTGATTTCGTAATTGATGAAAAAGAATCACAAGAAGTAACTAAAAAGAACGTTTCGGACTTCAATATTAAAACATCAAGCATAGACAAAAAAATCAGTCTATTGTCAGGCGGAAATCAGCAAAAGGTTGTCATTTCAAAATGGTTGAACACAAATCCTAAAGTGATGTTATTGGATGAACCAACGGCTGGAGTTGATATAGGAGCTAAAACGGAAATCATTAATATCATTCGCGAGTATGCCGATAAGGGAAACGGTGTCCTGTTAGTTTCTTCAGAGCTTGCAGAGCTATTGGCAGCATGTGATCGCATCTTGGTTCTTTTTGATGGAAAAATAGTGAATGACATTAAACGAGAAGAAATTTCATGTGAGGAGGAACTACAGCATGCAATCCAAGCAGGCTAATTTAGAAAAAAAGACATCCGATACTAAAATCGATTTTAAAACAATCGAGTGGAATAAATACATGGTTTACATCGTATTTGTTATTGTTTTTCTGGCTTTCTCGATTTTTTTAGGAAACAAAGGCTTTTTAAGCTCCAACAATCTGTTCAATATTCTAAGACAAACGTCAATGATCTCTATCATGGCCGTTGCAGGAACTTTTGTATTAGCGGCTGGTCAGATTGATTTGACGGTGGGTGCGGTTGCAGCCATGACAGCCATGTGTGTGTCTTTAGTATTGCAAAGTACGAACTCGATTATTTTAGCCTTACTAACGGGCTTAGGATTTGGCGTCATTTGTGGAGCAGTGAATGGTTTCTTAGTTACCATTCTTAAAATTCCAGCATTTCTTGCCACATTGGGAATGATGCAGATTATTCGTGGGTCGGCTATGTGGATTACGAATACCGCAGCAGTTCCGATCAAGAACAATCAATTTAATAGTGTCTTTGGTATAGGTAGCGTTGGTGGTATTTCTGTTCTAATTTTATGGACGATCCTGTTTTATGTAGTCGGTGTATTTCTATTTAACAAAACGCCATTTGGGAAACATACATTAGCCACTGGCGGGAATGAGTTATCTGCAAAATATAGCGGGATAAATACAAATCTCATCAAGTTAAAGGTATTTATCATGTCAGGCGCATTCGCCGCATTTGCTGGGATTTTATACGCTGGAAGAATGCAGTCAGGAAGATACTCTTTTGGTGATGGTGATGAAATGTCTGTCATAGCAGCAGTTGTTCTTGGCGGTGCCGCTATGAACGGAGGCTCGGGTTCTGTTATAGGAGCATTAGTCGGGTCATTATTGATGGGGATTATCAAAAATGCTTTGATCTTGGCGGGATTGAGTTCTTCTCAACAAACCATTGTTCAAGGGTTGATTATTGTTTTCGCAGTTGCATTGAGCAATTTATCAAGTAAAAAAAATAATTAAAATTTTAAGGGAGAGATATTGAAATGATCAAAAAAATTAATGTTGGACTAATCGGAGCAGGCTTTATGGGAAAGGCACACGTAGTAGCATATTCAAATATGCCAAAATTCTTTTGGCCGGCTCCAGCAGTTCCCGTACTAAAGGTAGTTTGTGATGTTGAAGAAGAGATCGCTAAAGAGGCAAAGGATCGCTTTGGTTTTGAAGAAGCAGTCACTGATTGGAAAGCGGTTGTGAATAATCCAGATATTGATGTTGTCAGCATCTGTACACCAAACGACTCTCACGCAGAAATTGCGATCGCTGCGCTAGAAGCTGGAAAGCATGTCTATTGTGAAAAACCAATTGCCAGTACCCATCAGGATGCAAAAGCAATGAGTGAAGCCGCAGAAAAAGCAGCGAAAAAAGGTATTATCTCAATGTGTGCGTATCAATACCGTCGTGTTCCAGCTTTAGTTTTGGCTAAGAAGTTTATTGATGAAGGTTCAATCGGCGAAATTCTAAATGTACGGGCACAATATCTGCAAAGCTGGTCTGCTGATCCAGATTCTCCTTTATCTTGGAGATTCCAAAAAGCCATTGCCGGAGCAGGGACATTAGGCGATATTGCTACTCATGTGATTGATATTTCTCAATACTTAGCTGGGAACATCAGTGAGGTCGTTTCTACAGTGAAAACCTATATCAATGAACGCCCAGTGCAAGAAGGCGGAGTGGATTTATTAGGTACGGTGAAACTTAACGGCGATGTGAAGAAAGAACCTGTAGATGTAGACGATGAAGCGTCATTCTTAGTTAATTTTGAAAGTGGGGCAGTCGGAAGTATTGAAGCTACCAGAAATGCTTGGGGTCGAAACAACTTTATCTCTATTGAGGTTCACGGTACAAAAGGTTCTTTAATCTTTAACTATGAACGTTTAAACGAGCTTCAAGTTATGTTTGCAGATGATCCAGATGATCGAAAAGGTTTTAAAACAATTTATACTGGTCCGGCACACTTCTATGGAGAAGTTACCTGGAATATTCCAGGAATGAACATTGGTTATGGAGAATTAAAAACGATTGAAGCGTACGAATTCATCAAGTCTGTAGTAAGTGGAAAACAACCGTCAACTAGTTTTGCGGAAGGCTACAAAGTGGATTTAGTCACAGAAGCAGTTATGAAATCTTCTGAGACAAAGGCTTGGACTAAAGTAGGGGAATAGTCGATTTTAAGTAAGAGGACCATTTATCCTGATAATGGTCCTCTAATATGGAAACATTTTGAAAGGAGTTTTATTTATGAAGCTAGGAATTGTAAGTGCCATTTTTGATCAAAGCAGCTTTGAGGAAATGATTGATATCGTAGCGGAGACGGGTTTAGAATGTGTAGAAGTTGCTTGCTGGCCTAAAGGAAAAGCAGAACGACGCTATGCGGGTGTTTCTCATATTGATACGAAGAATTTAACAGCAGAAAAAGCGCAAGAAATTTTGGCTTATTGTGAGAAAAAACAGGTAGAAATTTCTGCATTGGCCTATTATCCTAACCCACTAGATGAAAACTTGGAAAAACGCCAAGAAGCAATCGCTCATTTATATACACTAATTGATGCAGCGAAACTGTTGGGCGTAAACTTGGTGACGACTTTCTTAGGGAGGATGCCGAGCAAAAGTGTCTCTGAAAATCTAAAAGAGGTTGCCAGTGTTTGGCCGCCGATTATCCAATACGCAGAGGAACGAGAAATCAAAATCGGGATTGAAAATTGTCCAATGCTTTTTACTGAGGATGAATGGCCTGGTGGGCAAAACCTGATGACGACACCTAGCAATTGGCGGAAAGTCTTTGAAATTTTAGATAGTGATAACTTGGGGATTAACTACGATCCTTCTCATTTTGTTTGGCAGCAAATCGACTATATAGAACCTATTTATGAGTTCAAAGATAAGTTGTTCCATATTCATTATAAGGATATTAAGCTATATCCGAACAAATTGAAGGAAGTAGGCATAATGGCAACACCTCTGGAATATATGTCACCCAAATTGCCAGGTTTAGGCGATGTGGACTGGGGAAAATATGTATCTGCGTTGACTGATATTGGTTACAACGGATATACCTGTATCGAAGTTGAAGATCGTGCATACGAATCTGATTATGAAGATGTTAAGCGTTCCGTCAGACAAAGTGCCCATTATTTGCGGAATTTTGTCTAGGGGAGGTTTCCTTGGAAAAGCAAAATAAAAAGATAATCGGTGTAGATATTGGCGGGACGTCTATCAAGTTTGCATTAATGGACACGCAAGGGATAATTGAAAAAAAGTGGTCGATCCCAACAAGCATTTCAGAAAAGGGCAGATACATTCCGGCTGAAATAGGTTCTTCAATCCTTAGTTCAATAGACAAGAATACTTTAAGAGCGGTTGAAGGTATCGGAATTGGTGTTCCGGGAGCGATCTCCTCAGATGGAGCGGTCGTTGTTCGAGCCGTCAATCTTGGTTGGGAGCAGCTGCCTTTGAAGAAAATGATTAAACGAGAGTTGGGCATGGAGGCTTGCTTGCTGAATGATGCGAATGCAGCTGCTTTAGGTGAAATGTGGAAAGGGGCTGCCTGTGGTAGGAAAAATCTCCTTTTTGTTACTTTGGGTACAGGAGTAGGAGGCGGCATCATCTTGAATGGTGAGGTACTAAATGGCTGTCATTCTGCTGGAGGTGAAATCGGTCATATTCCCATTAGAACTGATGAGAACAGATTGTGCGGCTGTGGTGGCAGAAATTGCTTAGAAACCTTTGCTTCAGCCAATGGACTTATGCTTTCTATGCGAAAAAAGCTGGAACAGTTAGGTGAATCTTGGACAGACATTACTCCGCCAATCATTTTTAAAAAGGTAGCTCAAAATAATATAGCTGCAAAAGAGGTTTTAAATGAGTTTACCACTGTTTTAGCTCAAGCTTTGGCAGGCATTATGAACACGATTGATGTGGAAGAAATTATTATTGGTGGCGGGGTATCTGAAGCAGGAGCCGATTTATTAGATCCGTTAAAGGAAAAGTTGGAAATGTATGTTTTTCCTCCAATTAAGGATCACTTCTTTTTAAGAAAAGCTCTATTAGGCAATGATGCGGGAATCTATGGAGCTGCATATTCCTACTTAACTAAGAGTGCACGGTGATGTGCTATTTCTTTCTACAAAAGAACTGTCTAATTCGGTTCTACAGTATGATTTTAAATCTTTCCTATTTTGAAGTAGGGAGGATTTTTTAGTATTCAAATAATAAGGAAAACAGAAGTTCTCAACGCTCATTTTTGCAATAAAAAAACTGTTAGCATATTAAGCTAACAGTTTATAAATGATTAAATACATCACAGGAGGGATTCGAACCCCCGACCGTCCGCTTAGAAGTAGAAGCATCGAAATTCCATATGACCCACCAAAATAGACTCAAATGGCTCTATTTCAAGTTTTTTGATAAATTTCGAATCTTACACTTAGTAGTTTGTGGTAGCAAATAAACTAAAATGGCAAAAAAAGTGTTAGCAAGCTGTTAGCAGAATCATTAGCTTGAAAGAAAGAGTTGAATACGTATAGTTTAGGCACATTCATTAAATGGATGTGTCTTTCTGTTATTTTATGCATTTCTATTTTTGTGGTAGTAAAAAGATATAAGCAAATGGTGAGCGTATATCTTTTTTGGTAACTTTCTAGAATTAAGAATTTGTTTTTGATAAAAAGGATACTGGATCTTCAAATCTATTATAAATACCAGTTGTATCAAATAGTTCTTGAAGAAGTTTTCCCTTTTCTTGTGGATTGGTTTTGATCTCTAAGAAAAGACACAATAATTGAGTTGTGGTTAATAAGCAATGGTCACGTTTTTTTGAATAGTTGATCATTTGTTTAGGGAAAATGTCTTCAGTTCTTTTAGAGAGTTCCTTTTTACGGAAACCATTTACCACTAGAATCGCCTTTGGAATGGTGCCATTATTCTCAATAAATTCGGACACCCATTTTTCTAATTGTGCGGCATGTTTTTCAGCGGCACTTTTAGAAACACCTTTAATCTCAATGACAAATTTGTGATTGTTATATTCAAAAATACCATCAGCACGATTATGTTCCGATTCCCAAATCGTAAATCCTAATTCGGAGAAAATTTGGGTGACAATTTTTTCTAACTCTTTCCCGCTAGAAGTTAGTGTTAGTTTATATTTTTGAATAGCTTCTAATCGTTTTTGTTGTTTCTCTTTCTGAGCAATCAAATTATCTATTTTTCCTTGAGTTTCTATAATTTTCTCAGAAAGAGAATTTTCTTCGAGAATTGGGTAATTGTTAGTCCAAGAAGGCAATTCAAATTCTTCGATAGAAAATTGTTTCTCTTCGTGAAAAGTATCAATTGACTTCAAAAAATTATTAACAACTGTACGAAAACCTTTATCACTTTTGTAGTTATCTCTGCTCAATGATACTGGTAAAATTAATAACTGAGCAGATTTGAAAATAAAAGCTTTTGCAATTATTCGTTTAGAATTGGGGATAATAGCCAAGTCAATCGAGCTTTCAAAGCTACTTTCTAAGTAATAATGATATTCAAACTGAATATCATTTATTGAGAATAAGTTCTCGTAAATATTATCAGTATAATACATTAAATCATAACCAGAACCAGCATGAAAAACCAAATTATCTATCGGTATTATTGAAAGGAGTCTAATTAATTCGTAGCCATTGGTCATAACTGCATATATATTTTCTTTGGGAGGAATAATAATAATGGTTTTTCCTGATTCTAAAAATTCAGCAATTTCCTTTTTTCTTCTTTTTATATCAGATACTAGAGTATAAGAATCAACCTCATCTAGTAATGGGGCTCCACGATGATAAACTAGATGACCTCTTACTGAATCTTTTTTAAAACTGTATTCATATATGACATGGTTCAAATCAATAATAAGGATATCATAGCTTAGTACAGACTCTGATGAACTAAAATTGATATTATCAATATTTTTGAATGTTAATTCTGAAAAATTCATACTTAACCCTGCAATTTTATTTTTCACGATGCTACTCCTTTTCAAACAGAATTTTAAAATAAGCATACAACAAAAAAAATGAAAGAAAAGTTGAGCTAAAATGAAAGAAAAGTTGAGCTAATAAGTACTATTCATATTGAAGATATTGCTAAGCACCTTACGGAGCGTGGCGTGTGCACTTGTCCTGGCGTTAGCCAGGAGACATTGTGCACACGCACACGCCAAAGTGTGCGTGGTTGGTTTTGGGCAGGCGCTTGCGCCTGCCCAAAACCGTTTACCTCCCGATATCTAATAGGGGGGGTAGAAATAAAATAACGAAACAAAAAAGATTCGATGAACGTTGGTATAGAAGGCTTAATTCAAGGTTGTGTTTTGTGTCCTTTTTGATGATTTTTGGGGGACACAAAAGTTGAAATCCGATATTAGCAATAGTTTAGATGGTTTTTTTATGATTCAAAAAAAAGTAAATTCGTTATTTATTCTTAAAGGAAACTTGGAGTTCAAAGAAGTATGAAAATATTGATACAGATTTTGCTTATCCAATACTAAGACTAGAAAATGAAATCAATTACTCAAAGAAAAATTGTACAAATATTTGGCAGGCCTGTTTATATTAAAAAGATGAAAAAC
This sequence comes from Enterococcus sp. GPZ-007, assembly GCF_059374735.1. NCBI lineage: Bacteria > Bacillati > Bacillota > Bacilli > Lactobacillales > Enterococcaceae > Enterococcus > Enterococcus sp. GPZ-007. The sequence continues at coordinate 49,468 of NZ_JCAFYN010000026.1, forward strand.
AAGAGTTTAATATCCAAACAGATTGTACAAAAGCTAGGAGAATAAGCTCATATCCATATGAAGTAGGGGATACAGATACAAAACATGATTGTCTATCTATAATAAAACGTTTTCGATGGAATTTCCAAAGAAATAATTCAGCGAGTAGTAGCACTTTAAATTTTGCCAAATAAGCTATTAGCTGATTTTGATTATATTTACACAAAGCAAGTGGTAAAATAAGACTAAAAAATAGGATGCTGATGTTAAATGGATTATAAAATTGGAGATGTGTCAAAAATCTTAGATATTCCAATTGGTACACTACAGTATTATGAATCAAAAGGGATAGTTACACCTAGAAGAGATTTAGAGAACGGTTATCGATATTATAATGATTGGAACATCTATGAGTTAGTTAGGTATCAAGTTTATAAAATGAATAGTTACTCGTTAAAAGAAAGTTTAACGACAGAAGAAAATAGTAGTTGGGAAAACTATTTGACAACACTTGAGGAAAAACGAAAGATTTATCAGAAAAAGAAAATTTTCTATTCTTTGTTACATGAAAGAACCCTGCGCTATTTAGATATAATGCAAGTTGCTAGACAAGAAAAATTTTCATATGAAATAGTTGAGTTCAATGAAAAAATGCATTACTTATTATTAGACACGTTAACAGATAAGTTAACCGAGAAGCTCTTTGGAAATGAAAAGGAATTATTTGCATTCGTTAAATATATTATCCATTTCAACTTAACAGATAAAAAGATAAATAATTTTAAGTGGGGATTAGCCTTAGATAATACCATTGTGGACTTAATGGAAGTGTCCGTCTCAAATGAAGTTTCTGTCTCCGCTTTTGAAATGTGTTTACGGACATACATTTTTATAGAGAATGATAATGAGTATCCTCTAGATTTTTTATCAGAATTATTTTCATATATTGATAAACAAGGATACAGACATACTAATGAGATATTCGGTAACTATTTGTTACATATTCACAACGAACTAGAAAATAGAAGATTGATCGAAATTCTTATTCCTATTTATAAAAAATCTTGACCCTCTAGTTAGTAAAGGGATTAATCTAACCTTATACTGACAAAGGAGGAAAAAGAAGATGAAGGAATTTCAAAACAAAACGGCTCTAGTTACCGGTGGGCTTAGCGGAATTGGTAAAGCGACAGTATTTGAATTGGCATCGAAATGTTGTACGGTGGTTATTTTTGATGTACAAGATGATAAGGCTGCGGCGGTGATTGAAGAGGCTGAAAGATTAGGTGGGGTAATTGAATATAGAAATTGTAATTTGTTCAATTCAACTGAAATTGATAAAGGTTTCGATTTTATTGAAGAAAAGTATGAACATCTAGACTTTGCCTTTAACAATGCCGGATTTGGCATATTGGATAAAAAATTTGGTGAAGTTACTGAAGATGAAATTGATCAACTACTAGGAATTAATGTAAAAGCCTGTATGTTGTGTATGATACGAGAATTAAAAATCATGGAAAAAAATGGTTTCGGTAGAATTGTGAGCACGTCTTCAGGAGCTGGGCTTACGGGAAGTAAAGGGATGGCCTTATATAGTGCGAGTAAGCACGCTGTTGTGGGGTTGACAAAATCAGCTGCTTTGGATTATCCGAGACAAGGGATAACTGTTAATGCCATTGCTCCAGGGGCAATTGAAACAGAACTGGTTTTGAGTCTTAAGGAACGAGATCCTGCCGAATTTGAAAAAGGCCTTAACAGAATGCCCATAGGAAGATTTGGGCAACCAGAAGAGATTGCTCGTGTTGTTTCTTTCTTGTTCCAAGAGGAATCAGCGTTTATTAATGGTACAGTAATTCCTGTGGACAGTGGTTTTGTAGCTGGCTCCTAGTTGTTTTAAGTAAGCAAGTAAGTTGGATGATTCCGTTCAATTTACTTGCTTTTCAAATTTTTATTTTAATTTGTTAAATTATTTTTTTCCTGAGATAGAGGAAAAAGATAAGCTTATTAAAAAAAATAAAAAATATATACTGAAACAAAGGAGGGGTCCGGATGAATATTTTGACGAAGCGTCAGGAAGAATTGCTCAAGTATTTGATTTATCAAGATAGGATTATTCCAGGTAAGAAGTTAGCGGAACATTTCAATGTTACCTCCAGAACGATAAGAAATGATATTTCGGTGATTGAAAGTATACTAAACGAAGAGTCAGGAATTGAGTTTTCATCGTTTCGTGGAAAGGGCTATCAAGTATCCATTATTGACAAGTATAAATTGAATAAATTCTTAGATAATTTTACTGATTACAAAAATGGATTGCCAGTTGAGCCTGAAGAAAGAGTAGATTATTTAATAAAGAGGCTTTTGTTAAGTTCTGAGTACCTCAAATTGGATGACCTTGCTGATGAGCTTTACATTAGTAGATCAACAGTGCAAAATGACTTGCTGCATGTTAAGTCTTCTCTAAATGGATTCGGGATGCAATTACTATCAAAACCCAGCAAAGGAGTCATCATCATTGGTGATGAGAAAAAAAGGAGATATGCTATTGCGGAAAAAGTAGCGGCGAGAATGAATGACCAAAATATTTCCATTTTATCCGATTTGATTCTATCTGAAGAGGAAATGCGACTATTACGAGACATTGTCTTAACAAGACTAAAAGAGTCGAAAATTGGTTTGTCTGATGTGGCGCTGAACAATTTAATTATACATATCGCTATTGCTTGCAGAAGAATACGTGAAACAAGTTACATTCAGAGGCATCATTCAAGTCAGATTAGGGGCAAAGAATCTGAGATAGCAAAAAAAATTATAAATGATATATCTAATTCTCTGGTGATAGAGTTTCCGGATATTGAGTCTGATTATATTGCGATGCATCTAAAAGGGACAAAACTTTTTTTTAATAAAGAAGAGTTAGATATTTGGAATGAACTAGAAAAAGATGTTTCAATAGTTGCAAAAAAAATGATTGAGGATGTTGAAAATAGATTAGACTTGGGAATTGAAGGTGATAAGGAATTACTGGCTGCTTTGTCAGTACACCTAAAACCTGTTTTGCATCGTTATGAAAACAGCATGTCTATTAGGAATCCAATGTTAGATGCAATTAAAGTAAATTACCCTATTGCTTTTGAAGCGGGTATAATAGCCTGTAAAACAATAGAAAAGCATTACTCTGTTTCAATTGGTGAAGATGAGGCTGGGTATATCGCTTTGCATTTTGGGGCTGCTATTGAAAGAATCAAAAAGCAGAACATGAAAAGAAGATGTCTTATTGTTTGTACAACCGGAAGAGGCAGTTCACAACTGTTGTACTACAAAATACAGTCGAAATTTGAAAATGTTATATCTATAGTGGGAGTAACAGAACTTCACAATATTCAGCAATACGATGATAAAGCTATTGATTTTATTATTAGTACTGTTCCAATACCAAGCAGCTTAAATATCTCTATTCCTTTTGTGGTAGTAAATGCTCTTCTTGATGAAAATTCGATAGGGCAGATTAAGGAAGTGATTGAATCAGAAAATAGATCAACTGCTATATTGTACTTGAATCAAGATGCTATTTACTTAAATATGAAATTATCTACTCCTGAAATGGTTATCCATTTCCTATGCAATGATTTGTTTGAAAAAAAGTATGTTCAATTTGGGATTGAAGAAAGTGTTTTGGCTCGAGAAAAATCTGCTCCAACGAGTTTTGGAAATTTAGTGGCAATGCCTCATCCAATTGAGGCTTTCTCTTCCGAAACTTTTTGGTCATTATTAACATTAGAGAAACCAATTCTATGGAAAGATAAACAAGTCCAAGTGGTATGTTTTCTTCATATTGCTACACACGATATGGATGAGCTTGAACCATTATACAATGATTTGCTTTCTTTATTAGATAGAAAAGACAAGGTCCAAGAACTTTTAGAAGCAAATAAAATTCCAGAAATTTTAGATATCGTGGAACGTTTGTAAATATTACTATGAGGAAATTAGTCATTCTTTTTCGTTAGACTAAATTGTTCCTCATGGTTTTTTTAATTCATTTGAAGCTAGAGTTCTTTAGCTACGACTTACATAAATCTGTTTGAATTGAAGGATTTCCTTTAGTAATGGAAATTCCTTGTGTGGAGAAAGTACTTAACTGGCTTTATGATTTAGATATAGAAGTTGGAAGGAGAAAATTTATGGAAAAACAACAAGAAATAGCTGTCGAAAATATATCTATGAATATTATTGCTCATTCTGGGAATGCGAGAAGCTTAGCATTTAAGGCTTTACAAAAATGTAAGGATGAGGATTACGTAGAATGCGATTCCCTTCTTGAAGAGGCAGGGCAGGCCTCTGTTAAAGCACATCATTCTCAAACAGAATTATTAGTAAGAGAAGCACAAGGGAAAGAAACAGCAATAAGTGTACTTTTAATTCATGCTCAGGATCATTTGATGACAAGTATGTTAGCGATTGATTTGATAAAAGAAATTATTAATTTAGAAAAAAATAAGAAAGGAGAATAAAAAATGAAGATTCTATTGATTTGTGCAAATGGTTTATCCACAAGTATTCTTATGCAAAAAATGGAAAAGTGGGGGAGAGAAAACAGCAGAGATTTATCAGTAAAAGCAGTTCCTATGGGGGGTTATGAGGATGTGTATCAAGAATACGATTGTCTCTTAGTTGCACCTCAGATCTCATACAAATTAAAGGAAGTAAGAGAAACAGCAGTTGGAAAACCTGTAGGTGAAATCAATACAATGGATTATGGATTAGGAAATGTCGAGAATATCATGAAGAATGTAGATAAATATTTAGCTGAGGGGGAATAAGTATGAATAAAATGATGAAACTCATTCAAGAAAAATTGACGCCTATTGCTAATTTTTTTGGTCAACAACGTCATTTCGCGGCCCTTCAAAAAGGAATTATGACAACAATCAGCTTTATTTTAGTTTCCGCAATTTTTATGATTATTGCAAATCCTCCGGTTACGCCTGAACTTGTTGAACAAGGCGGATTTTGGTCCATTTTTTCTGGTTGGTTAAATTTTGCGACGGCAAACAAAATGACGATACTAATTCCATTTAATATGACGATGGGAATGATTTCTGTCATTGCGGCTTTTGCGATTGCCTATTATTTGGCTGCTAGCTACAAAATGTCAGCCTTAAACAGTGGATTAACAGCGATGATTTTATTTTTCATTACTGCAGCACCAACAATGTACTATCAATTAGCAGATGAAACGACTTTATCTGCGATAAATACGAATTACTTAGGAGCTGCCGGATTATTTTGTGCGATATTAGTAAGTTTACTTTCAGTAGAGATTACTAGGTTCTGTCAAACACACAATTTAACGATCAAGATGCCGGATGGTATTCCGCCTTTTCTATCGGATATATTTAACTCGCTTGTCCCGCTATTACTTAATATCAGTATCTTTTTTGGAGGGAACTTGCTAATCAGTGTGTTTGATCCTAAATTATCAATTCCTTCTTTAATAGAAAATATCCTTAGAATTCCTATCGCTGGAGTTAATTCGGTACCAGGGGCCTTACTTGTCTGCTTCTTCATTTTGATTTGTTGGTGTGTTGGAGTACACGGGATGATGGTTGTTATGCCGTTAACAACACCGATTACTCTAGCAGCTTTTGCAGAAAATGCAGAGCTGTTTGCAAGTGGACAACCGCTAGTTTTTCACCCAATTTTCATGACAATGGCAATAGCATTTATAGGCGGAACTGGGAACACATTATCATTTGTTCTTCTTTGTCTGAAAGCTGAATCTAAACAATTAAAAGTTTTTGGAAAGGCTTCAATTATTCCGAGTATCTTCCGAGTTTCAGAACCAGTCATTTTTGGAGCACCGATTATGTTCAATCCAATTCTAATGATTCCCTTTGTTGTCGGAGGAATGCTTTCCGCTATTTTGTTCTGGCTTGCCTGTATCTCCGGTCTATTAACGTCACCATATTTGCTAATCACTGGAACTTTTCCAATTCTAATTAATGGGTTTATTAAGTCATTGGACTGGCGATACATTGTATTCGAGATTTTATTAACGATAATTTTAATCTTTGTCTGGTATCCATTTTTCAAAGTTTACGACAAGCAATTGCTAGAACAAGAAAAAGAAAACGAATCAAATCAAGCTCAAAATGATGAACTAATTGAGGAAGGACTTTATTCAAATGAATAGCAAAATATCTACAATTAATTTTCCTACTGATTTTTTATGGGGAGGCGCAATAGCGGCCAATCAAAGTGAAGGGGCTTACAATGTTGATGGAAGAGGATTAGGAAATATTGATTTGATTCCACAAGGCCCCGATCGTTGGAAAACAATCATGGGGGAGCTTGATACACTTGAAGAAAAGGAGGATTACCATTATCCAAGTAGACATGGTATCGATTTTTATCATAAATATAAAGAGGATATAGCGTTATTAGCGGAAATGGGTTTCAAAGTATTTCGTTTATCTATTTCATGGAGCAGAATATTTCCCAACGGAGATGATCCAATGCCAAATGAAGCAGGTCTAAAATACTATGAAAATGTTTTTAAGGAATGCCAGAAACATGGGATAGAACCACTTGTTACGCTCTCTCACTATGACGTACCGCTTAGTTTAGTGAAAAGATTTAATGGGTGGGAAGGTCGAGAAACATTAGTATGTTTCAAAAAATATGTCAGTACCGTTGCACGTAGGCTTGGTAAATATGTTAATTATTGGTTGACGTTAAATGAAATAAACGCAGTTAGTCACCTGGCTTTTCTTGCTGGCGGAGTTGTACTGGATAAAAGTAAAAAGAAAGACTTTCAAATTAACCGAGCAATCCATCATCAGTTGACCGGGTCAGCTTGGGCTGTAAAAATCATTCATGAAGATAATCCAGAAAGTAAAGTAGGATGCATGATTGCTGCTGGTGTTTCTTACCCTTATAGGTGTGCACCAGAAGATATTTGGTTAGCATATGAAACCGATCGTGGTAAATATTTTTTCACTGATGTAATGGTACGTGGGGAATACCCTAATTACAAATTAAAGGAGTACGAAAGAATTGGTTTTGAGATTCCATTCAGAGAGGATGATGAAGAAATTTTACGTAATCATCCGATTGACTTTATCTCATTCTCCTATTACGCTTCCCACTTGGTTTGTGCAGACAAAAATGTGCTTGCCGAACAGGCAAAAGGAAATGTTTTCCCGACACTTAAGAACCCCTATTTAAAAGAGAAGGAGTCGGCATGGAAACACCAACGTGATGCCCAAGGACTTAGAACAACTTTAAATATGTTTTATGACAAATATCAACTGCCGCTCTTTATAGTTGAAAACGGAGTTGGAGGGATAGATCAGTTAGAGGATGGCAAAATCCATGATGATTATCACATTGATTACTTGAAAGAACATATAGACGCAATGAATGATGCTATCAATATTGATGGTGTCGACTTAATTGGATACACTTCATGGGGTTGCATTGATGTGGTTTCCGCTTCTTCGGGGGAAATGAAGAAAAGATATGGATTTATTTATGTGGATGTTGATGATCAAGGTAATGGGAGCTATAAACGATATCGAAAAGATAGTTTTTATTTCTATAAGGAGGTCATCGCTTCAAATGGAGAAATCATACGTCAATAAATAAAACAGAAGAAATGCGAAAGCATGAAGAGAGTTGCAAGTTGCGGAAAGGTGGATATAAGTGAATAGCCTGATAGTAACTTGTGGCTTTTTTTGAAAGGAAAAAAATGATTAAATTATTTGCCAGTGATTTGGATGGTACTTTATTGAAAGGACGCAACCCGGATGATCCTGTTTATGACATCATTGAGAGGGTTTTAGAACAGAAAAAGTATTTTGTGATAGCTACTGGAAGATTGATGTATCCAGAACATATTAAAGCAATAAAGTTTGATAAGTATCCCGTTTACATCATTTGCATGAATGGAGCATTGATTAGAAACCCTCAAAAAGAAATAATATTTAGAAAGAAAATCAATGATCCGTTTTTAATGAATATGTTTAAAGAATTTCCTGCTGTTTTCTTTGAACTTATTGGAGAAAAGAATATCTATCTAAAACAAACAAGAGAAGAATTTATCGAACATGTAGTTAGTAGTGAACTGAGAAGGTCAAAACTACCTAGAGATAACTTATTCTTGTTTTTAAAAAATTTTCTTTTTGAGTGCAATGAAAAAGATATCTTGAATGAAGGAATATTAAAAATAAACTGTCACATTGATGATCCTAAAGAAAATTGGAGATTTCGAGAGTTTTTAGAATCTAATAAGGAAAGTGTTGTGAATTCGCCATTTGAAAGTAATGGTATTTTTGAATTGACTGATAGTACTGTCAATAAGGGTCATTCATTGGGCTACCTAATAGACAAGTTAAAAATTAATAAGGATGAGGTAGCAGTATACGGAGATGGTGAAAATGATCTATCAATGCTAAGGCAATTCAAAAATTCATATGCACCACAAAATGCGATTAAAGAAGCAAAGAGAAGTGCGAAAGAAGTTATCGAGTCCTGTGATGCTTATGGTGTTCCAAAGCATATACACAAAATATTAGAATCACAAGATACTTGCTGAATCTTTGCTAAAACAAACAAGCAACTTTTTAATACTTATTTATCCGAGATGATGATTCTTAGAATTATCATCTTTTTTGTGCAGTAATTTATATGTTTTACTAGGCATTCGTGATTATCAATCCCATAATTTGTTCGATATTAATAGTCTTTTAGTATGGAAAATTGTGTTTTGTTAAGCAACTTGATAAACCATATTTACCAGAAATGACTAACGAAATTTTGATATTGTTCAGACAACTTATGGATGCATTGGAAATAAAAACTGTTTTATAAAGAAAGGTGACAAAACTAGTGAATGAAATGAATATAACATATATATTTATTCGATATATTACAGTAACAATAAAAAGACAAGTGAGAGCATTTTATCGTAAGTATAATAAGGTTATCTATCAGGAAAATAAAGAATTCATTGAAAATTGTCTTAACATCATAGAGATAGAAAACGAAATAATTGAAAATCGTACAGATTTACCCAGTGCTTTTTATGAAGATCTTGAAAAGAAATTGTCTTATCAGGATTTACTCTTCAAGGGTTTAAACTCTCTTAATGATATAGAAAAAAGAATAATGTACGAGAAGTTTTTAGAACAACGATCAGATGCTGATATTGGAAAAGAATATTTGGTTAGCAGCCAAACTATTTCAAAGAGGAAAAGGAATACCTTTGGGAAATTAAGAAATTATTTTTCCACTTAGTCTGCAATCTTCGAAACAAGTCTCCGCCAATAAGTATGTATTCAATATTTCTTGGATAGGAGGGATGAAATGACTCGTAATCTAGTACCGTTAATAAAAAAGGCTCAATCTGGTGACGAAGAAGCAATGACAGTTCTGTATGAATCTTTTAAACCATTGCTCATAAAAAATTCTCTTAATCAATCTAAAAAAATGAATCAGGATTGCTATCAAGAACTGTCTTTACAATTTATTCTTGCAGTTCACGCTTTTGATTTAACAAAATATGTAGACAATTAGCCAATGGAGCAAACATTTTGAAATTTTGTGGTTTCAAAATGTTTGCTCTTACCTATT
>NZ_JCAFYN010000027.1:0-58096 GCF_059374735.1 Enterococcus sp. GPZ-007
ATTATATAAGAACACAGAAAAAAGAAAAACGCATAAAAGCTGCAAAGAGCACCGTCCCTTTATTAGGAACAGCGATGATTCTCTCTCCGGCAGTTTTAAGCATGAACACTGTCAAAGTAAATGCAGCTGAAATGGGACAGACACAAAATCAATCAGCTTTCATTGAGCAATTAGGGGCTTCTGCAATGCAAGTTTCTGCATCCAATGATTTGTATGCGTCTATCATGGTTGCCCAAGCCTTGGTAGAAACAGGTTTTGGAACTTCCCAGCTATCAGCGGCACCTTATTACAATTTGTTTGGTGTTAAGGAATACAGTGGCGGAGCATCAGTAACGATGAGTACACAAGAGTATCTGAATGATCAATGGGTAACAATGAATGAACCATTTGCTGTGTATGGTAGTTACGCGGAGTCTTTCCAGGCCCATGCAAGTCTTTTGACCGGGTCTTATTATGCGGGGGCCCGCAAGAGCCATACGAACAGTTATCAAGATGCGGCAGTTTACTTAACAGGCCGTTATGCAACGGATCCTGGATATGCTGGTAAGCTGATTTCTTTGATTCAAAACTACAACTTGACCCGCTTTGATACACCAGGGGCAGGTACGGCGATTCAAACAACTGGAGAACAAACTCAACAATCTGGTTATGGGGATCAAAGTGCGCAACAAACAGCTGCTTCATCACAAGCGAGTGGTCAATCCTATACGGTTCAATCCGGTGATTCAATCTGGGGAATCGCTGAGAAGTTTGGTATTAGTGTCGATCAGCTATTAGCAGACAACGGCTGGAGTTCTGAATCAACAATTATGCCAGGTGATACAATCGTTATTTAACTTATCGAAGATGGAACAGGTTGTTCCATCTTTTTGTGGATTCAACGAATGTGAATTCTAAATTAAATGCTAATTCAACTTAATAAGTAAGCTGCTTCCTTCAATAATATGTATAATGAGGGTATTACATATTTACATAAGCTTATTCTTTAGATGAATCTGCAGAGAATGTCGCTTTACATTTCAAGTAAAACAGTTGCTTTAAAATGGATTTCAAAGAGACAAGTAGAGATCGTTAAGAAAATTGTTAGTATGCTGAACTAAAAGTCGAAATTCTCGCATCTTTTCTCATTATTCGTTAAGATAACTTACATAAGGTAAGAAATGGAGCGAGGAAAAATGACAAAAATTTACAATTCAATTCTGGATACAATTGGCGAAACACCTATCGTGAAACTTGGAAACATGACGACCGATGAGATGGCTCAGATTTATGTTAAAGTTGAATCATTTAATCCTGGCGGCAGCGTAAAAGATCGGATCGCGTTGCGAATGATTGAAGATGCAGAGAAGAACGGCCAGCTGAAATCTGGAATGACAATTATCGAACCAACATCAGGAAATACTGGTATTGGATTAGCAATGGTAGGAGCTGCGAAGGGATATCCTGTCACTTTAGTCATGCCCGAAACAATGAGCGTTGAACGCCGCAAATTGATGCAAGCTTATGGCGCAAATTTAGTTCTAACCCCTGGTTCAGAAGGCATGAAGGGAGCAATTGCAAAGGCTAAGGAATTAGCAGATGAACATGGCTGGTTCGTTCCGGCACAATTCGATAACCCAGCAAATCCGAAAGTTCATGAAGAAACAACAGCAAGAGAAATTGTTAACGCTTTTGAAAAGAATGGATTGGATGCTTTTGTTGCAGGCGTTGGTACAGGCGGTACAATTACTGGTGTTGGAAATGAATTGAAGCGGATGTATTCAGATATCAAAATATATGCAGTTGAACCAGAGGAATCTCCGGTTTTAGAAGGTGGTCAATCTGGACCGCATAAGATTCAAGGGATTGGTGCTGGCTTTGTTCCAAGCATCTTAAATACGAAAATTTATGATGAAGTTTTACCAGTAAAAGGCAGCGATGCGATGGAAACTGCTCGTGAAATCGCGAAAAAAGAAGGAATTCTTGTAGGAATATCTTCTGGTGCCGCGTTGTTTGCAGCAATCGAGGTCGCAAAAAAAATGCGTCCTGAACAAAAAGTATTAGTTTTATTGCCGGATAATGGTGAACGCTATTTGTCTACCGAATTATTTCAATAAAACCAATAAGTTTATGAAAATTATTAATTTTTGAATCGAACTAGTATTTCCCCTCAGATAATAGTATCATTTTAATAAAGAATCAAAACAGGAGGGGCTTATATGGTAAATGAGGCAGTTGATCAAGCGGTCAAGGAATTGAAGGCCGGCGGAGTCAGGATTACCCCGCAACGTTATGCCATTTTAGAGTATTTAATTGAGTACCGTAATCATCCAACAGCTGACGAGATTTTCCGTTCGCTAGAAGGCCGCTTCCCGAACATGAGTGTGGCTACAGTGTATAACAATCTTAGAAAATTCGTTGAGATTGGTATTGTTCAAGAGATGAATTACGGTGATGCGGCAAGTCGCTTTGATTTCACGAATAAGCAGCATTATCATGCGATATGTACTGAATGTGGAAAAATTGTGGACTTTTTCTATCCGGGCTTAGAAGATGTTGAGATGGCATCAAGTAAATTGACCGGTTATCAAATCACTAAACATCGTTTAGAAGTTTATGGCTTATGTCCAGATTGTCAAAAAAAAGCTGAGGAATAATTCCTCGGCTTTTTTGTTTTCATCTAAAATAACAAAAGATCAGTTTTAACAAATGAGAAAAATCACACAAAAATCCGGTAACGTTTGCATTAATTTTTATTAAAAGAACTGTTTAAAGAGAATATAAAAAGATAAAATGAAATTATTCTTATCTAGGAACGTTGTAATTACAACGTTTCTAGATTTTTTATTTCATTTAAATGAATCAGTAATCAGAAATAATGAGATATCAATAACACTTGAAGCACTATCATTGCTTATCAAAAGCATTGTGATATATTAAACATGTTCCGGAGTTAAAGAACTTCGATAATAAATCCTTAGGAGTGATTTACCATGAAAATTGGCGTAATTAAAGATCCAAAACAAGGTGAGGCTCGTGTCGGTATGACACCTGAAAACGTAAAAATTTTAGTAGAAGCTGGAAATGAAGTGCTGGTTGATGATAATGCTGGTGCTGGATCAGGTTTTACTAATGATCAATATGTTGAAGCTGGCGGTAAGATTGTAGATACAGATACTGCATGGACTGCGGAGTTGATCGTTAAGGTCAAAGAGCCAATGGAAAGTGAGTATCATTATTTCAAAAAAGGTCAAATCATTTGGGGCTTCTTGCATTTAGCAGCGAACAAAGCCTGCGTTGAAAAAATGATGGAAGTCGGCGTGACAGCTTTATCAGGCGAAAACATTTCAATCAACGGTGTTTTAGAATTATTGAAACCAATGAGTGCGATCGCTGGACGTCGTGCTGTTAACTTAGGTCAATACTATTTAGAAAAACAACACGGCGGCGAAGGTATCTTGCTTCCAGGGATCGACGGTGTTGAAGCAGGTACTGTTGTTATCTTAGGCGGCGGTAATGCTGCTGAGAATGCAGCTGACATGGCCGTCGGAATCGGCTGCCACGTAATTATTTTAGAAGTGAACGAAAATCGTATCAAGCAATTACAGGATCGTTACAAGGATCATAATGTAGACGTACTTGTATCTAATACAGAAAACTTGGAAGAAAAAATCAAAGAAGCGGATGTATTCATCTCAACTGTCCTGATTCCAGGTGCAAAACCACCAAAATTAGTTAAGGAATACATGGTTGAATCAATGAAACCAGGTTCAGTCATCGTGGACATTGCCATCGATCAAGGCGGTACAGTTGAAACAATTGATAAACCAACAAATCATGCAGATCCAGTCTTCACAAAACACGATGTTATTCACTATGCTGTTCCAAACATGCCGGGTGCTACACCAAGAACAGCAACAATTGCACTAGCAAAGGGAAATATTTCATTCCTTAAAGACGTGAGTGTCAAAGGATTAGATGTTGCCTTGAAATCTGATGAATCATTATTATCAGGTTTGAGTGTTTACAATGGGAAAGTCGTTTCTAAAGCTTTAGCAGATTCAATTAATGTTTCTTATACCGAAGTGGGAGATGTTCTATAATGACTGACACTATGACAAAGTTACCTGTCACAATTGAAGATATTCATGAAGCAAAGAATGTAGTAAAACAATATGGTCGAGTTACACCGCTGATCCAATCAATGTTTCTGACTGCGAAAACTGGCGGACAAGTATTTTTGAAATTAGAAAATATGCAATTAACTGGCTCATTCAAATTCCGCGGAGCATTTAATAAGATCGCGCACCTAACTCAAGCTGAGAAGGATAAAGGCGTCATCGCAGTTTCTGCCGGGAACCACGCGCAAGGAGTGGCATTAACTTCTAAGTTGTTGGGTATTGAAAGCACGATCGTCATGCCTGAGACAGCTCCTAAAGCCAAGGTTGAAGCAACAGAAGGCTACGGATCAAAGGTCATCTTGCATGGAGCAGGATTTGATGATGCCAAAGCCTATTGCGAAAAAATCGTTGAAGAAACAGGCGTTACGTATATTCCTCCTTATGATGACGAGTTCGTCATGGCCGGACAAGGAACGATTGGTCTTGAGATTCTGGATTCTATTTGGGATGTTGATACGGTAGTAGTTCCTGTTGGTGGCGGCGGATTGATTGCCGGTATAGCGGTAGCGATGAAAACTTTTAATCCAAATATCAATATCATTGGTGTCCAAGCGGATAATATCCATGGGATGACAGCTTCATTCCGCGCAGGTAAAAAAGTTGGCTATAAAAAAGCTGCAACAATCGCTGATGGTTGTGCAGTTGAGTTTCCCGGAAACCTTACCTTTGAAGTCGTTGAAGATTTAGTTGACGATATGGTGACTGTTTCTGAACAAGAGATCGAGCTGGCAATGAAGGATTTGATTCAACGGACGAAGATCGTTGTCGAAGGAGCTGGGGCATTAGCTACAGCTGCAATTCTTTCAGGAAAAGTCGATCAATATGTGAACGGAAAAAAAGTTGTTGCTGTAGTTTCTGGTGGTAATGTCGATTTGAACCGTATTACTGATGTGATTGGTCATTTCTCAGTAGCAAACGAATTGAAATAAACGGATCGTAAAGTTTTTTTGAAAAATATCTTACAAAAATAAAGCCGAATCCCGAAATACCTTCCATTTGGTAAGGTTTCGGGTATTCGGCTTTTTTATCTCTTGGGTCTCAGCTACGCGTCATAGTCTTTTTTAAAGAGGTAAATGCCGCTGACAATTGAAACGATTAAGGCTAACAATACTACCATAATTGATCCAATTTCTGAATCTTTCCAAAGTAGTCCGCCAGTGTTGATTCCCCAAAGGCTGAAAATCAGCGTTGGTAGTGCCAGTAGTAGGGAAGCTGTATTTAAAAACTTCATCAACTGATTCAGTCGATTATCCATCATACTATCGATCAAACCGCTGATTGAACTCAGCATCTCACGATAAATCTGAACAGAAGTAGTCGCTTGCTTTGTTTGGAGCTCAATTTCAATTGCTAAATCTCGATCAGAAGATACCAAACTTGAGTCCAAAAGGCGTGTGATCGTTCTGCTCTGCTCTTTTAGCAGATTATCGATGTAGACGAGTTTTTTTTCTGTATGTGTAGTTTTTTCTAAAATGTTCTTATTCGAGCCATTTGAGGTTACTTGGCTGATTTCTTCAATCGTTTCGCGTTGTTTGCGCAAGAAAACTAGATAATGTTCATTAATGATCTGCAAAGTGTGCAAAATTAAACCGGCTGTCGTGAAAATCTCAGCCTGGTAATTGTTTAAAACCTCGTCCATCAGCGGCTTCTTGCTTACTGTGATCAAAATGTCTGAGGTCAGAAAAACAGTAACTGCTGATGATAATGATTCCGGTTCCTCCATTGACTGGATATTGATGAAAAGCATCAAACAAAGCGGTTTTTGATCTTCCGTCTGATATTTTTTAAAAAAGGAAACATTTGAATACTTTTCGCTTAAGGAAAAGAATTTCTTCGGCAAATCATAGGCTTGATGCAGCTGTTCTTTTTCTGCATCGGTTGGATCGGAAACAGATAGCCAGTTTCCTCCACTGGAATTTTTTTGTACGCCTTCATTTGTAATAGAAAAATAATCAATCAAGGAAAAAGACCTCCTTATCTTTGTCAAACTTTATTATCCCAATCATCTCAAATTGACTAAGGATTGCCAATTAATTTGAATCATTAAATTTGAAAGAGAGGTATTTCTTCCTATATAATAGAAGAAATTTTAGGGAAGGTTAAGCAATTCTGTTAGTCAACTATCAATCTTCTCATTTAAAACGATTCTAGTTTACAGATGATTTCTATCTGCTATAATAATTTTCATATTTCATAAACTTCAATGAAAATTTTCATTAGAGGTGAACTTATATATCGTCATAATATGGATGACAGTTTCTACCTTGTGCCGTAAACGCAAGACTATAAGTAAAAATCGTACGTTTACGTACCTTTTTTGCTTTGCAGATGAGGTGCGTTTTTTGTAGTAATCAAAAAACGACAAGAAAAGGAGAAAGTACAATGAAAGAATTGACAGATCGTATCAAGGATAAAGGCCGCGTTTTAGGTGAGGGCGTGTTAAAAGTTGACGAATTCATCACTCACCAAGTTGATCCTGAATTGATGGACGCGATGGGTAAACGCTTAGCAGAAGTCTTTGCAGATAAAAAAATCACTAAAGTAGTGACGATCGAAGCTTCCGGAATCGCTCCCGCAGTATATGCTGCACAGGCTTTGAAAGTGCCAATGATCTTTGCTCGTAAATCAAAAAGTCTGACGATGGATGAAGAATTGTTGACAGCTTCTGTTTATTCATTTACCAAACAAGTAACTAGTACTATTTCTATTTCTCGTAAATTCCTTTCTGCAGAGGATAATGTCTTGTTAGTCGATGACTTTTTAGCAAACGGCCAAGCGGCTAAAGGATTAATTGAGCTGTGTCAGCAGGCTGGTGCAAGTGTGGCTGGAATTGGGATCTTGATTGAAAAGTCATTTCAGGATGGTCGCCAACTGATCGAAGACATGGATATTCCGGTTGTTTCTTTAGCAAGAATTGCTTCCTTACATGACGGTAAAGTAACCTTTATCGAGGAGGACGCATAGAGTGACAAGCGAGACAGGAAATGGAAAATCAGCAGTATTAGGTCTGCAGCATCTTTTGGCAATGTACGCAGGGGCAGTAGCAGTACCGCTTTTGATAGGAACGGGCTTAGGTTTTAATGAAGCGCAAATGACGTATTTGATATCCATCGATATTTTCATGTGTGGAATTGCGACATTGCTGCAATTGACAGTAAATAAATTTTTTGGGATTGGACTACCAGTTGTTTTAGGTTGTGCGATCCAAGCCGTAGCACCATTGATCTTGATTGGTCAAACCCATGGGGTAGGTACGGTCTATGGATCAATTATTGCTGCGGGAATCTTCGTTGTACTGATTTCTGGTTTCTTTTCCAAAGTAGAGAAGCTTTTTCCGCCAATTGTAACGGGAACGGTTATTACGACAATCGGTTTGACATTGATACCAGTTGCAATCACAAAAATGGGGGGTGGCGATGCCGCCGCCAAAACATTTGGTGATCCAACGAATTTAATGTTAGCTTTTGTGACGATTATTTTGATACTCGCTGTTCAAGTATTTGGCCGGGGATTTGTTCGTTCGATCGCAGTATTAGTCGGTTTAGTGGGCGGCTCTATATTAGCCGCGTTTTTGGGTCAGATTGATTTAACGGCGATAGGACATGCACCAATGTTTCACGTCCCACAACCATTTTATTTTGGGACACCAAAGTTTGAGCCATTTTCAATTTTGTTGATGATTATTATTTCTATTGTAAGTATGGTTGAATCCACTGGGGTTTATTTTGCTTTAGGGGATATCGTTGGGAAAGAAGTAAAAGAAGATGACTTGAAGCGTGGATACCGAGCTGAAGGTTTGGCGGTTATACTAGGTGGATTATTCAATACCTTCCCATACACAGGATTTTCACAAAATGTTGGTTTAGTCCAGCTATCTGGGATCAAAACCCGTCGTCCAATCTACTTTTCAGCAATCTTTCTAATTATCTTGGGGCTTTTCCCGAAAGTCGGGGCATTAGCTCAAATTATTCCTGAACCGGTTTTAGGCGGCGGGATGTTGGTGATGTTCGGTATGGTAGCTGTCCAAGGAATGAAGATGCTGTCGAAAGTAGATTATAGTGATGAGAAGAATTTATTGATCATCGCGATCTCTATAGGATTTGGTTTAGGCTTCAACGCAATGCCAACATTATTTGCGAAATTACCCGAGACCATTCAGATGTTTACTGGCAACGGGATTGTTATGAGCAGTTTATCAGCGATTGTTTTAAATCTTCTATTTCATGGATATAAAAGAGAAGAAAAATAAGGAAAGAGGCGTGGTGAAAACCGCGTTTCTTTTTTAATAAACAAAAACACGAACAATAGATTAGAATTATGTATTAATATTCGAAATCCTTTTTGACTTAGGAAACCCTACTTGCTAAAATAAGCATGAATAATGAAAGGGGCAAATTATGAATCCAGAAGTTGCAGTTATTATGGGTAGTACCTCAGATTGGGAAACGATGAAGCATGCATGTGACAGCCTTGATGAATTAGGTGTTGCTTATGAAAAACGAGTTGTTTCAGCTCACCGTACACCAGACTTAATGTTCGACTTTGCAGAAAAAGCTCGAGAACGTGGAATCAAAGTAATTATCGCAGGTGCTGGCGGAGCTGCCCATTTACCGGGCATGGTGGCGGCTAAAACCACTTTGCCAGTAATCGGAGTACCTGTTCAATCCAGAGCATTGAATGGCTTGGACTCACTGCTGTCTATTGTGCAGATGCCTGGCGGGGTACCAGTGGCTACTACAGCGATCGGAAAAGCTGGAGCAACGAACGCCGGACTACTTGCGGCGCAGATGCTTTCCATGTATGATAAAAAAGTAGCTGAGCGCTTGGAAAAGAAGCGGCAGCAAATGACAGAAACTGTATTGGAAAGTAGTGAACAACTTGGTTAAATCATTAAAGCCAGGCTCTACGATTGGTATCGTAGGCGGAGGACAATTAGGCCGTATGATGGCTATCAGTGCAAAGGAAATGGGTTTTCGTACGGGCGTGATCGATCCGACAGAGGATTGTCCAGCTGCGCAGGTTTCGGATTGGCATATCGTTGCCGATTATGATGATCAAATGGCTTTGGAAGAAATGGCCCGCAGATCACAAGTAATTACCTATGAATTTGAAAATGTGGATGTGGATACAATTAATCATATCCAGCATTTCGCAAACATTCCTCAGGGAACCGATTTGTTAGCGATCAGTCAAGACCGTTTAATGGAAAAATCCTTTTTGGAAAACAATAATATCGTGATCGCTCCTTACGCGACGATCATCAGCCCGACAGATATTCAAGATGCGATCGAGGGAATCGGTTATCCTTGCGTTTTGAAAACAACGCGTGGGGGGTACGATGGTCATGGCCAATATGTTTTGAATAGTACGGCTGATCTAGCCCCATCGATGAATCTATTGCGTTCGGGAACTTGTGTTTTAGAAGCTTGGATTCCTTTTGAAAAAGAATTGTCTGTTCAAGTTGCAGGGAATAACATTGGCGATTACGTCACATTCCCAGTAGTAGAGAACGTTCACCGCAATAATATTTTACATGAAACGATTGTTCCAGCTGGGATCGATGCAGCAGTGGCAAAAGAAGCTAGTCGAATTGCTAAGGTGATTGCCCAAGGAGTCGACTTAGTCGGAACTCTTTGTGTGGAGTTCTTCTTGACTAAGGCAGGTGCGCTGTACGTCAATGAGATTGCTCCGCGTCCACACAATTCTGGACATTACACAATAGAAGCTTGTACGATGAGCCAATTTGATGCGCATATTCGTGGAATTTGCGGTTGGCCGCTGAGCGAACCTAAGTTATTATCTAATGCGGTGATGGTTAATGTTTTAGGTGAGAATCTGTTGAAGGTTTATGAGTTGATTGATTTATGGCCTGAATGGCACTTCCATTTTTATGGGAAGGCAATGCCTAAGAAAGGGCGCAAGATGGGTCATGTGACTATCTTGACCGACAGTATTCAACGAACATTAGACGATATCAAAAAAAGCGAAACTTGGGATTAAGTTATTTTCCTGATTGTAATTTTACAACTGAACTGATAGGAAGAAAAAACTAAATGATTTAACGAGGGAGAATACAATGATATCTAGATATACAAGAGACGAAATGGGTAATATTTGGAGCGATGAAAATCGTTATAAAGCGTGGTTGGAGGTTGAGATTTTAGCTGATGAAGCGTGGGCGGAATTAGGCGAGATTCCAAAAGAAGATGTGAAAAAGATTCGCGCGAATGCCGGCTTTGATATTGATCGTATTTTAGAGATCGAACAATCGACCAAACATGATGTGGTAGCCTTTACGCGTGCAGTATCTGAAACTTTGGGCGAAGAACGCAAGTGGGTTCACTATGGTTTGACTAGTACAGATGTAGTGGATACTGCTTATGGTTATTTGTACAAGCAGGCCAATGATATCCTGCGTAAAGATCTACAAGACTTTTTAGCAATCATCGGCGAAAAAGCTTTAGCGCATAAAGACACTGTTATGATGGGTCGTACTCATGGCGTCCATGCAGAACCGACGACTTTTGGTTTGAAATTAGCCACATGGTATTCAGAAATGAAACGGAACATTGAACGCTTCGAGCATGCCGCCAAAGGTGTAGAGGCGGGGAAAATTTCAGGAGCAGTAGGTACGTTTGCGAATATTCCACCGTTTGTGGAAGAATTTGTCTGTGAGAAGCTAGGAATTCGTCCACAGGAAGTCTCAACTCAAGTGTTACCTAGAGATTTGCATGCGGAATATTTCTCTAGTTTGGCGTTGATCGCAACTTCGATCGAACGCTTCGCGACAGAAATTCGTGGACTGCAAAAATCGGAAACTCGTGAAGTGGAAGAATTCTTTGCTAAAGGCCAAAAAGGGTCCTCGGCAATGCCCCATAAGCGTAATCCGATCGGTTCCGAAAATATGACTGGGCTGGCGCGCGTAGTTCGCGGTCATTTGATCACTGCTTTTGAAGATGTAGCACTGTGGCATGAACGCGACATCTCTCATTCATCAGCAGAACGAATTATTACACCGGATACAACGATTTTAGTAGACTATATGCTGCATCGTTTTGGCAATATCGTTAAGAATTTGACTGTTTTCCCAGAGAATATGAAACGTAATATGGAAGCGACATTTGGCTTGATCTATAGTCAACGTGTGATGCTGAAACTGATTGATAAGGGAATGACCCGCGAAGAAGCCTATGATTTGGTACAACCGAAAACGGCTTATGCCTGGGATAACCAAACGCAATTTCGTCCTTTATTGGATGCAGATGAAAAAATTACCAACGTTTTATCTGTCGATGATTTAGATGATGCATTTGATTATAATTATCACCTTAAGAATGTTGATAAAGTTTTTGAACGAGTAGGTATAAAATAAACAAAAAAACCTCTTGCCGCGGCAAGAGGTTTTTGTATTTTAGGCGTAAGAATAAATATCGGCACAGCAACATTGGTAAAGCTGCTCTAGCAGACAATCAATTAACTGATAATCATAAGTTTGTGAATTTAAAATAATCTCGATCCGATACGAATTTTTTAAGAAGGAGTGGTCCTTCAACTGTCTAACCACTAACTCTTCGTTCAATTGATTGGAAAAATGTAAAGATTGCATTGCTTTTGATTGCTTTGGATGCAAGATTTTTTTTAGATTACGATAGGAATAAAAGCTGGTATTACGGTTAAGATTGTGTGTCGTATCCAATCCTAATAGGACGTTGAACAGATGTTGTTTATCCGTTTCCAGCATTGAATTAAGAAATTTTTCAGCTGCTACCGGTGCATCTAACATAAGCGATTCCTCCATATATTTCGTTCGAATTAAATATAGCACCATTTTCACAAAATGTAAACGCTCTCTTCGTTTTGCTAGCGGAACACCATTTAACACCTTGCCATAAACACGAACATTAACCGTGTTACTTTATTATAATATCCGATAAATTGTTGAAATATCCATATTCAGTTGTTACACTAAATATGAAATTAAGTAACGAACGATTTTTGCAATAAGTTTTTAAATGTTCATTAAAAGGGAGCGTTATGACGTGGAAAAAGGCACTTTATTGTATGAAGGAAAAGCAAAACAATTGTTTCAAACGGATGATCCGGATATTGTTTGGGTTGAGTATTTAAATCAGGCAACTGCTTTGAATGGTGCGAAGAAGGATCAGATTAGCGGTAAAGGCGAACTTAATAATCAAATTACCGGATTGATCTTTGATTTCTTAAAAAGCAAAGGAATCAATAATCACTATATCAAACAGCTTTCGGCGAATGAACAGCTGATTCAAACCGTTGAAATCATCCCTTTAGAAGTAGTGGTTCGAAATGTAGCAGCAGGTAGTTTTTCAAAGCGTTTAGACATTCCAGAGGGGTCACCTCTGAAATTTCCGATTGTTGAGTTCTATTATAAGAACGACGAGTTAGATGATCCGATGGTTAATGACGATCACATCATGACTCTGGCACTTGCGACAGAAGTTGAACTGACTCAGTTGCGTCGGATGGCCTTAGAAGTTAATGAGGCTTTGATCGAGTTATTTGATTCAATTGATATTGCGCTAATTGATTTCAAATTAGAGTTTGGTCGTCAGAAGGATGGGTCGATTTTATTGGCTGATGAGGTTTCTCCTGATACTTGCCGTTTATGGGACAAGAAAACCAATGAACATTTAGATAAGGATATTTATCGTCGTGATTTAGGTGACATTATTCCGGTATACCAAGAAGTACTAAATAGATTAGAAAAGCGAGGAGAATAAGCATGTATTTTGTGAAAGTTTATGTAACGTATAAGGATTCAGTATTGGACCCCCAAGGTGAAGCAGTAAAAGGCGCTGTTCATCGGATGGGCTACGATGAGATCGAGGATGTTCGCATCGGAAAATATTTTGAGATCAAAGTTGCCAAAAGTGATCGTCCTGTTGACGAGATGATCGAAGAAGTTTGTGACAAGCTGTTGGCTAACGTAAACATGGAAACTTATCGTTATGAAATTTTGACATCGGAGGAAGTTTAACATGAAATTTGCAGTCATAGTCTTTCCTGGCTCAAATTGTGATTTAGATATGTACTGGGCAATGAAAGAGATTATGGGAGCTGATTGCGAGTACGTTCGGTATGATGCAGACAGCCTTGATGGATTTGATGGTGTCTTACTTCCCGGAGGATTCTCTTACGGTGACTATTTACGTTGTGGTGCGATTGCACGTTTTGCAAACATCATGTCAGAAGTCATTCGTTTTGCGGAAGAAGGCAAACCAGTTTTCGGTACATGTAATGGATTCCAGATTTTGACAGAAGCCGGCTTATTGCCAGGGGCGCTGCGGAGAAATGAATCATTGAAATTTATCAGTAAAATTACTCCGCTTAAAGTTGTGAACAGTCAAACAAAATTTACTTCTGAATATCAAGCCGACGAAGTGATCCAAATCCCGGTCGCTCACGGTGAAGGAAATTACTATTGTGATGATGAGACCTTAGCAGAATTAAAGGCGAACAATCAAATCGTTTTTACCTATGAAGGTGATAATATCAACGGAAGTGTTGAAAGTATTGCGGGGATCACTAACAAAGCTGGGAATGTCTTAGGAATGATGCCTCACCCAGAACGTGCAATGGAGAAGCTGTTAGGATCTGATGACGGGATAAAATTCTTCGCTTCTATTTTAAATAATTTTGGAAAGGTGACGGCAAACTAATGATGAAATTAGAACCAACGGCTCAAGAAATCAAAGATCAGCGTATATACGCTGGATGGGGTTTGACTGATGAAGAATATCGTTTGATTTCAGAAGACATTCTTGGTCGCCTGCCAAATTATACTGAAACAGGTCTTTTCTCTGTTATGTGGAGTGAACACTGTTCCTATAAAAATTCTAAACCCGTATTGCGTAAATTTCCATCTGAAGGTCCACAAGTATTGCAAGGTCCTGGAGAAGGTGCTGGAATCGTGGATATTGGCGATAATCAAGCAGTTGTTTTCAAGGCGGAAAGTCACAATCACCCTTCAGCTGTGGAACCCTATGAAGGCGCAGCAACAGGTGTCGGAGGCATTATTCGCGACATTTTCAGTATGGGCGCTCGTCCAATTGCTGTCTTAGATTCTTTACGTTTTGGTGAATTGAATACTGAAAGAACCAAATACTTATTAGAAGAAATTGTCGCTGGAATCAGCGGTTATGGGAACTGTATCGGAATCCCGACAGTTGGTGGCGAAGTAGCTTTTGATCCTTGCTATGAGGGCAATCCATTAGTAAACGCGATGTGTGTCGGCTTAATGGATCATAAGGACATTCAAAAAGGTCAAGCCAAAGGTGTCGGCAACTCGATCATGTACGTCGGTGCAAAAACTGGCCGCGATGGAATTCACGGCGCAACATTTGCTTCTGAAGAATTTGTTGAAGGGGAGGAACAACAACGCTCTGCAGTTCAAGTCGGCGATCCGTTCATGGAAAAACTATTATTAGAAGCTTGTTTGGAATTGATTTTAGACCATGCGGATATCTTAGTTGGTATCCAAGATATGGGTGCGGCTGGGTTAGTGTCATCAAGTTCTGAGATGGCTTCAAAAGCCGGATCAGGTCTGAAGCTCTATTTGGACGATGTTCCTCAGCGGGAAACCAACATGACGCCATATGAAATGATGTTATCTGAATCACAAGAACGGATGCTGATCTGTGTTGAGCAGGGTCATGAAGATGAAGTGGTTGAGTTATTCAAGCGCTATGAGTTGGACGCAGTGACAATCGGTGAAGTAACGGATGATGGTATGTATCGCCTGTATCACCATGGCGAAGAAGTTGCCAACTTGCCTGTTGATGCGTTGGCAGAAGATGCTCCTGTTTACGAAAATGAAAAGCGTGAACCAGCACGAATTCAAGAGTTTGCGAATATGGCAGATTTCAAACCGGAAGTGAAGGATGCTACTGAAACATTACTAGCATTGTTACAGCAACCAACCATCGCTTCTAAAAGAATGATTTATGAAACTTACGATTCGCAAGTTCGGACGAACACTGTTGTACGGCCGGGAAGTGATGCGGCAGTTATGCGTGTTCGCGGAACCAACAAGGCTCTGGCGATGACGACTGACTGTAATGCACGTTATTTGTACTTGAATCCAGAAATCGGCGGACAAATCGCTGTTGCTGAAGCGGCTCGTAATATTGTAGCTTCTGGCGGTCAACCCTTAGCGATTACCGACTGCTTGAACTACGGTTCGCCTGAAAAGCCAGAAGGTTTCTGGGAATTATGGACGTCAGCAGATGGTATCTCAGAAGCATGTCGTACATTGAATACACCAGTTATTTCCGGTAACGTTTCTATGTACAATGAGACTAACGGTAAAGCAATCTACCCTACACCGATGATCGGTATGGTGGGCTTGATCGAAGACTTGGCACACATTACGACGCAAGAATTCAAAACAGCTGGCGATCTTGTTTATGTCATTGGTGAAACGAACGCTGACTTCAATGGTACTGAGATCCAGAAAATGCAAAAAGGCTTGATCGAAGGGAAATTGATGGACTTTGATTTAGCTGTTGAGAAAGTCAATCAGGAATTAGTGTTATCAGCCATTAAAGCAGGCTTAGTAGAAAGTGCTCACGATTGTGCAGAAGGCGGTCTGGCAGTAGCAATCGCTGAGTCAGCATTTAATAATCATTTAGGTGTCGACGTTAATGTAGAAATGCCTGTCGAAAACCTGTTTGCCGAAACACAATCTCGTTTTGTTCTATCGATTAAACCAGAGAAGCAAACAGATTTCGAAGCATTCGTTGGCGAAAAAGCAATAAAAATCGGTGAAGTGACTAATACTGGCGAATTGAAACTGACTGCTGTGGGTGGTGACATCGTCGTTTCAACGGAGAAAGCCGAAAAATTATGGGAGGAAGCCATTCCATGTCTAATGAAGTAAAAAGTTTAAATGAAGAATGTGGCGTATTTGGCATCTGGGGTCACCCAGATGCTGCTCGCGTCACTTATTTTGGCTTGCATAGCTTGCAGCATCGTGGACAAGAAGGTGCTGGGATTGTCAGCAATGACAGTGGGAAATTAATCAGTACTCGTGGATTGGGGCTTTTGTCAGAGGTTTTTAAAGACGAGCGTCAACTAAGTCAATTAACTGGACAAGCAGCAATCGGACATGTTCGTTATGCGACTGCAGGAACCAGTAGTGTAGATAACATCCAGCCTTTCTTATTCAATTTTTACGATGGTGACTTTGCTTTAGCTCACAATGGCAATTTGACTAATGCGAAGAGTTTGAGAAAAGAATTGGAAATTGACGGTGCGATCTTCCATTCAAATTCAGATACAGAGATCTTGATGCATCTGATTCGCCGGAGTCAGAAAGAGACGTTATGCGAACGCATGAAAGAAGCCTTGAACACAGTCAAAGGCGGCTTTGCCTACTTGATGCTGACAGAAGATTCAATGGTAGCGGCACTTGATCCAAATGGTTTCCGACCGCTGTCGATCGGACAAATGGTCAACGGGGCTTATGTAGTGGCTTCAGAAACCTGTGCCTTAGAAGTTGTGGGAGCGACATTTATTCAAGATGTCAATCCTGGCGAAATCATTACGATTAATGACGATGGTTTGAAGGTTGAACAGTTTACAGATAATACGCAACACGCAATTTGTTCAATGGAATATATTTATTTCGCACGACCTGACTCAAACATTGCTGGGGTTAATGTGCATAGTGCACGTAAAAATATGGGCCGCATTTTGTCACAAGAATCAGGAATTGAAGCAGACATGGTTGTCGGTGTGCCGAATTCTTCCTTATCAGCAGCAAGCGGTTATGCGGAGGAGTCAGGTATTCCTTATGAAATGGGTTTGGTAAAAAATCAATATGTTGCAAGAACCTTTATTCAACCAACTCAGGAGTTGCGTGAACAAGGGGTTCGTATGAAGCTGTCAGCCGTTCGAGGAGTTGTAGAAGGCAAAAAAGTTATCATGGTGGATGATTCCATCGTGCGCGGGACAACAAGTCGTCGAATTGTCAATCTATTAAAGGAAGCGGGAGCCAAAGAAGTTCATGTGCGGATTGCTTCGCCGCCATTACGATATCCTTGTTTTTATGGGATCGATATTCAAACGCGTAAGGAATTGATCGCTGCAAATCATTCGATCGAAGAAATTCGTGAAATGATCGGTGCCGACTCATTGTCATTTTTAAGTGAAGATGGCTTGATCGACGCGATCGGACTAGATTTTGATGCACCATATTCAGGATTATGCATGGCTTATTTCAATGGTGACTATCCAACGCCTTTATATGATTACGAAGAGCATTATCAGGCGACACTGAAGGAAAAAACTTCTTTTTACTAAAAGTGAATGGTAAATAAAAAGAAAGAAAATTCCTTTCAGACTTAACAAATGTAAAGAAAAAGCGAAAAAAACTTTCCAATAGACAAGTCAAAGTCTTTATTGGGTTGGTTTACAGCATGAGAATTAATTCATTAAAACGAATAAGGATTTCAGTTCCTCGTTTCGCAGTAAATTTTGTCGAGTAAGTAATTTTCTAGATATATTCAAAAGAAAGACAAGAGAAGTCTAGAGGAATGATATACGGTATGAGAATCAAACTCATTTTTCGTTTTACTGAAAAATGAATACATTAGTATGAATAAGGATTTCAGTTCCTCTTTTCGCAGTAAATTTTGTTGAGTAAGTAATTTTCTAGATATATTCAAAAGAAAGACAAGAGAAGTCTAGAGGAATGATATACGGCATGAGAATCAAACTAATTTTTCGGTTTTCAGAAAAATTAATTCATTAAAACGAATAAGGAGCGGATCTAGTGGGAAATGCATATTCCAGAGCTGGTGTTGATGTAGAAGCTGGTTATGAAGTTGTCGAACGTATCAAGAAGCATGTGAAAAGAACTGAACGTTTAGGTGTTATGGGAGCTATTGGTGGTTTTGGCGGTTGTTTTGATTTGAGTCAATTCGATTTGAAAGAACCTGTTTTAGTGTCGGGAACGGATGGAGTCGGAACTAAATTAATGGTAGCGATCCAAGCGGATAAACACGATACGATCGGCATCGATTGCGTAGCGATGTGCGTGAATGATATCGTGGCACAAGGTGCTGAGCCACTCTATTTTTTAGATTATATTGCGACAGGTAAAAATGTGCCCGCACGTCTGGAACAAGTAGTTGCTGGTGTTGCCGAAGGCTGCGTACAAGCAGGGGCGGCATTGATTGGTGGGGAAACAGCGGAAATGCCCGGGATGTATGGCGAAGATGATTACGATTTAGCCGGATTTACTGTTGGCCTTGCTGAAAAAAGTCAAATGATTACCGGAGAAAAGATTCAAGCAGGAGATGTACTAATTGGCTTGCCTTCATCAGGGATTCACTCAAACGGCTACTCATTAGTTCGTAAGGTCTTCTTTGAAATGAACAGCTTTGCGATCGATGAAAAATTACCAGAGTTGAAGGAAAAGCTTAGTGACGAAATCTTAACGCCGACAAAAATTTATGTCGAATCAGTAATGCCTTTAGTTAAAAAGGAATTGATCAACGGGATTGCTCACGTAACCGGTGGAGGTTTTGTCGAAAACATTCCTCGGATGTTGCCAGAAAACTTGGCCTGTGAAATTGAATTAGGCTCATGGCCAGTTCTACCGATTTTTGATGCTTTAGCAAAATATGGCGAGATTCCTGCAATGGAAATGTATGAGATTTTCAATATGGGTATTGGAATGGTACTAGCTGTTTCGCCAGAAAAAATATCTGAGCTACAGTCTGATTTGACTAAACGAGGCGAAGAATACTATTTGATTGGTAAGGTTACTGAAAAGCAAGAGTCAGCTATTGTTTTCAAAGGAGCAAAAGCATGAGATTAGCTGTTTTAGCATCAGGAAATGGATCAAATTTTGAAGTAATCGCTCAAGCTGTTAAAGATAAAATGATTGAAGCAGAATTGGTTCTATTATTTTCGGATCATCACGATGCTTATGTTCTGGAACGCGGCAAGAAATTTGGAATTTCTTGTGAAAGCTTTGAGCTAAAAGAATTTCCTGATAAAAAAAGCTACGAGGCGGCTTTATTGGAACAATTAAAAAAATATGAGGTGGAACTAGTTGTTTTAGCCGGCTATATGCGAATCATCGGCAAAGATTTACTTGACGCCTTTCCGAATCGGATCATCAACATTCATCCAGCCTTATTGCCAAGTTTTCCAGGATTACATGGTATTAGAGACGCCTATGAAGCTGGTGTGAAAGAAACCGGTGTGACGATTCATTATGTGGATAGCGGAGTAGATACAGGTCCCATTATCGCTCAAGGAAAAGTACAAGTAGCTGAAGAGGATAGTTTGGAAGATTTGGAAGCAAAAATCCATCAGGTAGAACATCAGCTGTATCCTCAGGTTCTTGCAGAAATTGTAAAAGAATCCAATATAAAGCAGGATTAAATCGTTAAGAGATTTACGTGCATACTTAACGGATGTAAAGAAAATAGAAGAAATACTTTACGTTAGAAAAGCTGGGGCATTTTTTATGGTTTACAGCATGAAAATAGAAACTCATTTTTCGTTTTCTGAAAAATGAATACATTAGTATGAATAAGGAGAGTCATAATGACAAGAGCATTGATTAGTGTTTCAGATAAAACCGGAGTTGTAGAATTTACAAAAGGTTTGGTTCAAGCAGGAATCGAGATTATTTCTACTGGCGGAACAAAAAAAGTTTTAGACGAAGCGGGTATTCCAACGCTAAGTATCGATGAAGTAACCGGCTTTCCAGAAATGATGGACGGTCGCGTAAAAACTCTACATCCTAAAATCCATGGTGGTTTGTTAGGACGTCGTGATTTATCAAACCATATGGATGCTATGAATGAACACGATATCCAACCGATCGATTTTGTTTGTGTCAACTTGTATCCATTTAAAGAAACAATTTCTAAACCAGATGTAACTGAAGCAGACGCGATTGAAAATATCGATATCGGCGGACCAAGCATGCTGCGTTCAGCCGCAAAAAACTTCGCGTCAGTGACCGTAGTTGTTGATCCGAAAGACTATGCAATTGTTTTAGCAGAAGTGAAAAGCAATCAAGCGACTTCTTTAGAAACGCGCAAACGCTTAGCGGCGAAAGTTTTCCGTCATACAGCAGCTTACGATGCGCTGATCGCAGATTATTTGACGAAGTGTGTAGACGAAGTTGAACCAGAAAAAATGACATTGACCTATGATTTGAAGCAAACTTTGCGTTATGGTGAGAATAGCCATCAAACGGCTGCTTTTTATCAAAATGCTTTACCAGTTACTTATTCGATCGCAAGTGCTCAACAATTACACGGGAAAGAATTGTCCTACAACAATATCAAAGATGCCGATGCGGCGATCCGAATCGCTAGAGAATTTACTGAACCGACTGTAGTGGCCTTGAAACATATGAATCCATGCGGAATCGGTAGTGGATGCACGATCGCAGAAGCGTATCACTTCGCTTATGAAGCAGACCCAACCTCGATTTTCGGCGGAATCCTAGTGGCTAATCGTGAGGTTGATCTGGAAACAGCAGAGGAAATGCATAAGTTATTCTTGGAAATCATCATTGCACCAAGCTTTAGTAAAGAAGCATTTGATGTATTGTCAGGCAAGAAAAACCTACGCTTGATGACTTTGGATTTCAGCGAACAAGCAAGTAATCAGCAGGAAGTCGTTTCTGTTTTAGGCGGCTTATTGGTTCAAGATCAAGATGTCGTGGCAGAAATTCCGGAAGAATGGGAAGTGGCGACAGATCGCAAACCAACAGAAGAAGAGCTGAAGGCTTTAGCATTTGCTTGGAAAGCTGTGAAGCACGTGAAATCAAATGCGATCGTTGTTGCTAACGCACATCAAACAGTCGGTATCGGTGCCGGACAAATGAATCGAGTTGGTTCTGTTAAAATCGCCTTAGAAGAAGCGAAAGGGCGGATGGACGGTGCTGTTTTAGCCAGTGATGCTTACTTTCCAATGGATGACAGTGTGGAATACGCTGCGCAGCATGGGATCAAAGCAATCGTTCAACCTGGCGGAAGCATTCGTGACAAAGATTCAATCGCGATGGCTAATAAGTATGGCGTAGCGATGGTCTTCACTGGTGTTCGTCACTTTAGACATTAATTTGAGGAGGTTTCAATGAAATTACTAATTATTGGCAGTGGCGGTCGTGAACACGCTATCGCAAAAAAAATGTTAGCAAGTCCGAAAGTGTCGGATGTCTATTGTGCTAAAGGAAATCCTGGCATGAAAAATGATGGAATTCAACTGGTGGACATTGCTGAAGATGATCACGCGAATCTGATTACTTTTGCAAAGGAAAAAGGGATTACTTGGACCTTTGTTGGACCGGAAGTTCCATTGCTTAATGGAATCGTTGATGACTTTCAAGCGGCAGGACTAAATGTTTTCGGACCGAACAAGGCGGCTGCGATGATCGAAGGCTCAAAAGAATTTGCTAAAAAAATCATGGTGGACAACCAGATCCCGACGGCTGACTACGAAGCCTTTACTGACTACGAAGCGGCTTGCGCTTACGTAAAAGAAAAAGGTGCACCGATTGTGATTAAGGCGGATGGTTTAGCCGCTGGTAAAGGTGTAACCGTCGCGATGACTTTAGAAGAAGCTTTACAAGCTTTAAAAGAAATGATGACGGATCACCGTTTTGGCGAAAGTGGCGATAAGGTTGTCGTGGAAGAATTCTTAGCGGGTGAAGAATTTTCGTTACTAGCGTTTGTCAAAAATGAAAAAGTTTATCCGATGGTGATCTCACAGGATCACAAACGGGCGTACGATAATGATAAGGGGCCTAACACCGGCGGAATGGGCGCTTATTCGCCAGTACCGCAAATTCCAACTGAAATGGTCGATACAGCGGTAGAGAAAATCTTAAAGGCTGCAGCTTTGGGAATGATGAAAAACGATACGCCGTTCACAGGGATTCTATATGCTGGTTTGATTGCGACTGAGGCTGGTCCTAAAGTGATCGAGTTCAATGCTCGCTTTGGTGATCCTGAAACACAAGTCGTTCTCCCGCGCTTAACTAGTGATCTTGCGCAAATTATCGACGATCTTTTGAATGATCGTGAACCTGACTTAACATGGAGCGAACAAGCTTCAGTTGGAGTAGTAGTAGCAGCAGAAGGATATCCTAATAGTTATCAGAAGGGAATGGCAATCCCAACTTTTAATGAGCAGGTAAATGTTTACTATGCAGGAGTAACCGATGATCAAGGAACGACTAAAGCATCAGGTGGTCGTGTGCTTTTAGTAGAAGCAGAAGCAGAAACGATCGAAGCGGCTCAAAAGAAGGTTTATTCAGCTTTAGAGGCGGTCGATACTACAGGGTACTTCTACCGTAAAGACATTGGTGCAAAATCATTTAAATAGACATAATTACAAGAAACCAAGCGATTCTAGACTATCTTAGGTGATAGAAATAGGGTCGTTTGGCTTTTTATTTTCCACCATTTTATTGGTTTTTTAACAAAAAAAAGGGTTTAATACTTATTTCGTTTTAGGTATCATCTTTTGTGTTAATTTGACTCGAGATTTAAAAAATGACAGCATTCATTTAAAGTGGTAAACTAAATATGAAAAAAGCGTTAAAAGAATATAGGAATTTGAAGAAAAATAAAAAGAATTTAACTCATAGAGCCAATTACATTAGTTAGAATTATTTTTCGTTCCAAAGCGTATGAAAGAGGCGAGGACCATGGAAAGGAAACGATCCAAAGCTGATGATGAAACACACGAGCTGCAGACAATTCTGTCAGGATTACCAAATTCTCAGTATTTAAAGATTTTATTAGCCCAGATCATGAGACATTATGATCCGAAAATCAAGTATATTTTCCAAAAACAAACAGGATGGCAGTTAGTAATAGAACAATATGACGGTTTGCTTTGCCGCATCAAGATTCACGAGAACTATTTTTCGGTGATTACTCCGTTTCCAGATTTTGGAATCAGCTATTTGACTCCGATGGTAAAAGTGATGTCTGATGAATTTAAGGAAAAGTTTGACGATGTATCAATAAATACTCAGCAGATCGAAATGAATGTAACGAATGAAGAGGAAATGGAAGATGTTATCTTTTTAGTTAGTCTGCAAGCAAAAAAATTAAGGAATACCTTGGTATAAAAAGATAATGTTCGTGTTTTTTGCAATAAAATTAAAAATCAGCTTGCTTTTTATATGAATATGTTGTAAATTACATAGGGCGATAGTGCCCTATGTTTTTTTATCTGTCGCGTTTTTAAGTTCACTTAATGAAGAGAAAATTATGCAAACAGAAAATAGACTTCATTGGACCCGTTTAATGCGGTGACATGCGTGACTACATCAAAATGAGATAGTTATCTTATTCATTGGAGGCCAATATGAAAGTATTTGATTATGAAGATATTCAGTTAATTCCTAACAAATGTATTGTGAACAGTCGATCAGAATGTGATACGACCGTCCAGTTAGGAAAATTTAGTTTTAAGATGCCTGTCGTACCAGCCAATATGCAGACGATCATCGATGAAAATATCGCAGAGTTTTTGGCAGAAAATGGTTACTTCTATATTATGCATCGTTTTTATGAAGAAGAACGAATTCCCTTCATAAAGAAAATGCAGTCTCGCGGCTTATTTACTTCAATTAGCGTTGGGGTAAAAGGATATGAATACGATTTTGTAAAACAATTAGCTTCAGAAAAATTAAACCCAGACTACATTACTATCGATATTGCTCATGGACATTCAGATCCTGTAATCAATATGATTAAACACATTAAAAAGCATCTACCAGATACTTTTGTTATTGCTGGAAATGTCGGTACGCCTGAAGCCGTTCGTGAGTTAGAGAATGCCGGAGCAGATGCAACGAAACTGGGCATAGGACCAGGAAAAGTTTGTATCACTAAAATCAAAACTGGTTTTGGGACTGGTGGCTGGCAATTGGCGGCACTGAGCTGGTGTGCCAAAGCAGCACGTAAACCAATTATTGCAGATGGCGGAATACGTACTCATGGTGATATCGCTAAATCGATTCGTTTTGGTGCAACAATGGTCATGATCGGTTCTTTATTTGCTGGACACGAAGAATCACCTGGTGAAACAATGGTCGAAGACGGTGTTGTTTACAAAGAATACTTCGGTAGCGCTTCTGAATTCCAAAAAGGGGAAAAGAAAAATGTCGAAGGCAAGAAAATCTGGATTCCGTATAAAGGTTCTTTAAAAGACACTTTAGTTGAAATGCAGCAGGATTTACAATCATCTATCTCGTATGCTGGCGGAAAAGATATCGAAGCCTTGCAGAAAGTTGATTATGTTGTTGTGAAGAATTCGATCTTCAATGGAGATACCATTTAATGCTTTTTAGAAAACTTTTTAAAGACATACCAATAATGTTGGTGTGTCTTTTTTTAATGCTTGATTGACAGCGATTCGAAATTGGGTTAGCGTTAAATCATCCAATAATAAATGAGGGATGAGTATGTGGGAGTTAGCAGAAAATAAATCAATACCGATATATCAACAGATTATCGAACAAATCATTACGTACATTCAGGATGGAACGTTGCATCCAGGCGATAAACTACCGGCAGAACGGAAACTCGCAGACTATTATCAAGTAAATCGTTCAACAGTCGTTCACGCATTGGAAGAATTGGTCAGTCTTGGTTGGGTTTTGCGGCGGCAGGGCAGTGGAACGATCGTTAATGAAGGAAACTGGGGACGAAGTACAATACCACGTGTCGATTGGCGCAGCTTATTTACTCAGGAAGCTCTTCCAAAAGAGCCTTTTGTGGAGAAAGCCCAAATATTACGAAATGATCCAGAAACAATTGATCTATATTCTGGAGAGTTACCATTAAGCTTAATCCCTGATTTTCGTTTTCCATCCTATACTTGGGAAGAGCTTTTGCTAGAGGAGCGAAAGCAAAGTCCATTAGGATATAAGCCTTTGCAACAGGTGATTTGTCAGCGTATTAAGCAGGAACAAAAAATCGACGTTTCCGCTAATCAAGTGTTAATCACATCTGGTGCTCAGCAGGCGATGTTCCTACTATTACAAGTCATGCTGCAAAGTGGCGACAGTGTTGCGATTGAAGACCCATCTTTCTTATATTCATTGCCGATTTTTGCGAGTGCCGGCGTCAAACTATACGGGGTAGAAATGGATCAGGAAGGTATGCGGATTGATAAGCTGGAGCAACTGATTTTGACCAAAAAAATCAAACTGATCATTTTAAATCCAACTTTTCAAAATCCGACCGGTTCCACGATGTCGGAAAAACGCCGTAACGAGTTGATTGAACTCAGTCGCAAATACCAGCTGCCAATCGTTGAAGATGAAGTATTTAGTGAGATGAACTTTAGCACGATACCGCCTTCGTTGAAGGAACTGGCTCCTCATCAGGTAATTCATCTTGGCTCTTTGTCAAAAATATTTGGGTCGTCGATTAAGATCGGTTGGATTGTCGCTGATCAGGACCTGATTCAACGATTATCGGAAGCAAAACAAATGATGGACTTTTCAATCAGTATTTTTCCGCAGGTGATCGCCCATACAGCGTTGAAGGATCCTCGCTTTGAACAAAATCAGGCAGAGCTAGTCATTGCTTTAAAGCGACAGGCACAAGAGTTTACTGAAGGTGCAAAATCAATTGTGGAGGATTGGAGCATTTCAACAATAAACGGTGGAATCTATGTTTATTTGACATGGCGTCACCAAAAATTAACTAGAAAAGACTGGGATATTTTTCTCAGAGAAAAATTATTGATCGCCCCCGCATTTCTATTTAGTAATGATACAATGGCAATGAGGGTGAATTACACTCGGATGACTAAACAGACACGGCAACAATTTTTCACAAAATTGGAGACAATCTCAAAAGAGCTAAGGAGGAGTTAA
Organism: Enterococcus sp. GPZ-007; assembly: GCF_059374735.1. Taxonomy (NCBI): domain Bacteria; kingdom Bacillati; phylum Bacillota; class Bacilli; order Lactobacillales; family Enterococcaceae; genus Enterococcus; species Enterococcus sp. GPZ-007. The sequence continues at coordinate 26,074 of NZ_JCAFYN010000027.1, forward strand.
ATGGAAGCGTTAGAGGTTATGAATCAACATCGAACATATCGTAATTTCGATGAAGAGTATCAATTATCAGAGGAAGAGCTGCAGAAAATTCTTCGGGCAAGTCGTCAAGCACCAAGTTGGATGAATGGACAAATGTACAGCATTATCGTGGTGAGGGATCGTGGCATTCGTAAAAAAATGGTGGAAATGAACCCAGGGAATCCACACATGCTTCATAGCTCAGTTTTCTTAATTTTTGTTGCTGACTTAAAACGAACACAAAAAGTAGCAGCTCATTATAATGTTGATTATCGCATAAATGAAGGGATTGACCCTTTAATCACGGCAGTGACTGATACTGCTTTGGCTTTGGAAAATGCAGTAATTGCCACAGAGGCTCTGGGATTGGGCTCGGTGGTAGTCGGGTCGATTCGCAAGGATATTGTTGAGGTAAGCAAATTATTAAATTTACCTGATTATGTGCTGCCAATCGCCGGGTTAAGCATCGGCAAACCGAATGTGGAAATGGAGCTCAAACCACGTTTACCTGAGGAAGCTGTAATCCATTATGATACGTATCAAGAGTATGATTATTCAGTTATTGAAGATTATGATGACACAATGGAAAAATTTGCTGAAGCTCGTGAAACAAAGCTTTGGAGTAAGAAATTTGCGGACTACTTTGGAAATACGCCAAACAAAAAAGTTGATGAATTTCTGAAAATTAACAAATTCTTTCAGTCTTAAGTTTGACAGTTAAAGATAAGTGACTTATAGTAAGGATGAAAAGTAAATTAATTGTTAGGTGAGGCTCCTATATGGACACAGGCTGCTGCCCAAAAATGTCGAGAGACGCCAATGGGTATAACAGGGATCATCGTGAAGGTGATTCATAACGTAGCTGACAGATTCTGTCTACGCCGTATAGTGCTAAAGCTCGACGATGAACATGAATGAATTTTTCGCGCGTGCTCATTTTCGAGTACGCGCTTATTTGCGTGTTCTACTTCGTGCTTCAGCGCCTTAGTAGAATCGTATGCGTACGACAATAGAATTATTTTTTCCGGTTTTGAAAAAATAATTTCTTTACTCGGAGCTAGCTGTCAGTTCCCTGGAGTATACATGCTGGATGTTTCACCCTAACCAACGAAAGGATGTGAGGAAGATGGATCATGAAGATAGTCGACCCAAAAGTAAATATAGTAGGGCGACTAAGGTTGTCCTGAATTTTAGGAGGAACCATTATGATGAACAGAAAAAACCTTCTTGCTCGCAAAGTAAACAAAGACCAAGAACTAAAAAAATTAGCGATCTTGTCTGATCGTGATCTTTTTCTAAACCTGCGAACCTCATTGCAAGGGCTGTCGGAAGAAGACGCGCAAAGCCGATTGGAAGAGTATGGTCCAAATGAAGTGTCTGCGCAAAAACCAACTCCAGCAATTTTGCTATTCTTACAAGCCTTCAATGATCCATTTGTCTATGTTTTGGCAGCTTTAGCGCTAGTCTCTTTGCTGACTAATGACATGGAAGCGTCAGTTGTAATGACAATCATGATTTTAGCCAGTGTTTTGATTACGTTTATCCAAGAATACCGTTCGCAAAAAGCAAGTATTGAATTAAAAGAGATGATCGAAAACACAGCTGCAATTACCCGCAATGGAGAAACAAAGGAAATTCCTATGGATGAGGTAGTACCTGGTGACATTTTGACGTTAGCGACTGGCGATATGATTCCAGCAGATGCTGTTTTGATTTGGACGAAGGACCTTTTCGTCAACCAATCATCGTTAACGGGAGAATCAATACCTGTCGAGAAATATCTTGCAAAAGATAAAAAATTAACTGAAGAAACGACAGCGTTGGACTTAACAAATCTAGTCTTTATGGGAACAGACGTGTTAAGTGGTCAAGGGAAAGCGATCATTCTAAAAACTGGACAGCAAACATTCTTCGGCGATATCGCCAAAAATGCCACTTCAAAACGTGGAAGAACTTCCTTTGATCTGGGATTGACCAGAGTCAGTAAGCTATTATTACGGATGGTTATGATCCTATTTCCACTAGTTTTTCTGATCAATGGATTAACAAAAGGTGACTGGAGCAGCGCATTCTTCTTCGCGATTGCGGTTGCGGTTGGCTTGACACCTGAAATGCTGCCGATGATCGTGAGCTCGAATTTAGCAAAGGGCGCATTGACGCTATCCAAACACAAAGTCATCGTGAAGGAATTGGCTTCGATCCAAAACTTAGGCAGCATGGATGTCTTATGTACGGATAAAACCGGAACGATCACGGAAGATCGAGTTGTACTTGTCCAACATTTAGATCCCTTAGGAAACGAAAACGAACAAGTTTTGGATCTGGCTTTCATGAATTCAACGTATCAAACTGGTTGGAAAAACTTGATGGATATTGCCGTGATTAACTATTTTGAAGAACAAGAACGTCACTTGCCTTATCAAGAAGTGCAAAAAATTGATGAAATTCCCTTTGATTTTTCTCGTCGTCGTTTGACGGTCGTAATGAAAACAGACGAACATCAATTGATGATCACAAAAGGTGCAGTCGAAGAAATGGCTGCAATCTGTAAATATGTTGAGATCAACGGCGAAAAAATAGAATTAACACCAGAAATTCGCCAGCAAATGCAAACAGTCAATGAAAAAATGAATCGTCAAGGAATGCGGGTAATCACAGTTGCTGTACGTCGCGATGCACATGACGAAGCAATTTATTCAACAGATGATGAAAAAGATATGACCTTGATCGGCTTCATGGGTTTCCTAGATCCAGCGAAAGCTTCAGCTAAACCTGCGATTAAATCTTTACATGAACACGGTGTTGCCGTAAAGGTTTTGACGGGTGACAATGCCATCGTAGCGCAAAAAGTTTGTCAAGATGTGGGGATCCCAGCAGATGACTATGTTTTAGGAAATCAAATCGATGATCTGTCAGATGATGAATTGTATCAAGTTGCTGAAAAGATGAACTTATTTGCGAAGTTGAATCCAATGCAAAAATCACGGATCATTGAATCTTTGCAAAGCAAAGGTCATACAGTCGGTTTCATGGGTGACGGGATCAATGATGCACCGGCGCTGAGAAAGGCGGATGTGGGCATTTCTGTTGATACTGCAGCCGATATTACAAAGGATGCTAGCTCGATCATTTTGTTAGAAAAAAGCTTAGGTGTGTTGGAAAATGGTGTAATTGAAGGTCGTCGTGTTTTCAGTAATATGATGAAATATATTAAAATCACGATCAGTTCCAATTTTGGGAATGTCTTCTCGATTTTAATTGCTAGTGCCTTCTTGCCATTTCTACCTATGCTCTCGATTCAATTGCTGTTGCAAAATCTGATTTACGATTTTGCACAATTGACGATCCCTTGGGACAATGTGGACGAAGAAGAACTACATGCGCCTACGAAATGGGAAACCAAAGGACTGTTGAAATTTACCGTGTGTATCGGGCCAATCAGTTCAGTCTTCGATATCATTACTTTCTTAGTCATGTGGTTTGTTTTCGGCGCGAATACCATTGCCTCACAAAATTTGTTCCAAACAGGCTGGTTCATGATCGGGTTGACAACACAAGCACTGGTTGTCTTGATGGTACGGACAAAGAAAATTCCGTTTCTTCAAAGTCGACCAGCACCGCAGGTTTTTATCAGCCTATTACTGGCTGTGGTAGTTGGTGCTTTAGTAGTGTTAACACCATTGGCTGAACAATTTGATTTTGTACATCTGCCAAGCAATTACTGGCTATGGTATGTCGGTATCGTGGCTGCATATATGGTAGCAACACAATTGGGAAAAGTACTTTATATAAAAATTGCAAAAGAATGGATCTGAACTATAACAGAATGGCCTGTGTGGCTATTCTGTTTCTTTTTTTGTGAAAAATCACCACAAATCTTGGGATACAGGGGGTTTTGATTGATTCATTTTAATCCAATTTTTACGATCAAACAGCAGTTATTATGGCAAATTCGCTCTTTTTTTACCGAATCAACTTTCGTTCATACAATCGCTGTTATTAATTATTAGAAATGGGCTGCTGTTACTTTCACAAGCATGAAAAGTGAAACGCTTCAATTCGTTCAGAATCGGTGAGCAAGTTTGTTGTCAATTGAATACAAAAATGCTAATTTAGAGAGGAAGGGGCAACAGCAATAATACAGATTGACTTGCTGTTGCACTGATAACAAGACTTAATTTACTTAAGAGAGGAAAGTGTGACACCATGGCAGAAAAAGAGTTAACGATTGATTTTGAAGCCTTACTAAAAGATGTAAACGCGGATTTCCCCGTGTACCAAGCGCTGGATGAGGATGGAAAAATTGTAAATGAGAATCTAGTTCCTGAATTATCTGATGAAGAACTTGTAGAATTGATGACTTCAATGGTTTGGTCACGTGTTTTAGACCAACGTTCGACTGCGTTGAACCGTCAAGGACGTTTAGGATTCTTCGCGCCAACTGCTGGCCAAGAGGCAAGTCAATTAGCTAGTCATTTTGCATTTGAAAAAGAGGACGTTTTATTGCCAGGCTATCGTGATGTCCCACAATTGATCAAACATGGATTGCCTCTAGCAGAAGCTTTCTTATGGTCACGTGGCCATGTTGCCGGAAATAATTATCCTGCTGAGTTACAGGCTTTACCACCACAAATCATTATCGGAGCTCAATATGTACAAGCTGCCGGTGTGGCTTTAGGCTTAAAAAAACGTAACAGTAAAAACGTAGTCTTCACTTATACAGGTGATGGCGGTTCATCCCAAGGAGATTTCTATGAAGCGATCAACTTTGTAGGGGCCTATCATGCAAACGCTGTATTTTATATTCAAAATAATGGCTTTGCAATCTCTACTCCTCGTGAGAAACAAACAGCTGCGAAAACGTTAGCGCAAAAGGCTGTTGCTGCTGGAATCCCAGGAATCCAAGTAGATGGAATGGATCCATTAGCCGTTTATTATGTATCTAAAAAAGCTCGTGAATGGGCAGCCAATGGTAATGGTCCTGTTTTAATTGAAACATTGACTTACCGTTATGGTCCACATACCTTATCTGGGGATGACCCAACACGTTACCGTTCAAAAGAAATGGACGATGAATGGACGAAGAAAGATCCATTGGTTCGTTTCCGTAAATACTTGACGGAAAAAGGCTTATGGTCAGAAGAGCAAGAAGAAAAAGTAATTGAAGCAACAAAAGAAGAAATTAAACAAGCGATCACTGATGCTGACCGTGTACCAAAACAAAAGGTTTCTGATTTCTTGAAAAATATGTATGAAGTGCAACCACAAAATATCAAAGAACAAATTGAATTCTATGAAGCGAAGGAGTCGAAATAATCATGGCACAAAAAACAATGATCCAAGCAATTACAGATGCCTTAGCTCTGATGCTTGAAAAAGATAAAGAAGTATTGATCTTCGGTGAAGACGTTGGTAAAAACGGCGGTGTATTCCGTGCTACTGAAGGTCTGCAAGAAAAATTCGGTGAAGATCAAGTATTCGATACTCCATTAGCTGAATCTGGTATTGGTGGACTTGCTTTTGGTTTAGCCTTGCAAGGCTTCCGTCCAGTACCTGAAATTCAATTCTTTGGCTTCGTTTTTGAAGCGATGGATGAAATCGTTGGTCAAATGGCTCGTACTCGTTACCGTATGGGAAACACTCGGAACTTACCAGTTACGATCCGTGCGCCATTCGGGGGTGGCGTTCATACACCAGAGCTTCACTCAGATAACTTAGAAGGATTAATGGCTCAATCTCCAGGCTTACGCGTGGTTATTCCGTCAAATCCTTATGATGCAAAAGGCTTGTTGATCGCATCAATTCGCAACAATGACCCAGTTGTATTCTTAGAACACATGAAATTGTATCGTTCCTTCCGTGAAGAAGTTCCAGAAGGAATCTACGAAGTGCCATTAGACAAAGCAGCCGTTACTAAAGAAGGTACAGATGTTTCCATCATTACTTACGGCGCGATGGTTCGTGAAGCGATTAAAGCGGCGGATAATCTAGCAAAAGAAAACATTAATGCAGAAATCATTGACCTACGGACAGTAGCACCGCTTGATGTTGAAACAATCATCAAATCAGTTGAAAAAACGGGTCGTGTGGTTGTTGTTCAAGAAGCACAAAAACAAGCGGGTGTGGCTGCACAAGTAATCTCAGAAATCTCTGAGCGGGCAATTCTTTCATTGGAAGCACCAATTGGACGTGTTTCTGCTCCAGATACGGTTTTCCCATTCGGACAAGCGGAAGGTATCTGGTTGCCAAATGCAGCAGATATCGAAGCAAAAGTAAAAGAAATCGTAGAATTTTAACAGAAGGATGTCAGTTCCACTTTTCCCAGTTTAACTTGTGAGAAAAATATATCTAGCAAGTTAAACTAAAAAAAATCCGGAATCTAGTGGAATGATATACGGCACGACCATCAGATTTATTTTTTCTGTTTTTTTGAAAAAATAATTACATTAGTAGGAGTAAGGATGTCAGTTCCACTTTTCCCAGTTTAATTTGTGAGAAAAATATATTTAGCAAGTTAAACTAAAAAAAATCCGGAATCTAGTGGAATGATATACGGCACGACCATCAAACTTATTTTTTCGATTTCGAAAAAATAATTACATTAGTAGGAGTAAGGAGCGAAAAACATGGCTTACCAATTTAAATTGCCAGACATCGGTGAAGGCATTGCTGAAGGCGAAATTGTCAAATGGTTCGTTAAAGCTGGCGACACCATCAATGAAGACGACACATTATTAGAAGTACAAAATGATAAATCAGTGGAAGAAATTCCATCTCCAGTAACAGGAACAATCAAAAAAATTATTGTTGATGAAGGAACAGTCGCGAATGTCGGCGACGTTCTAGTAGAAATCGATGCACCCGGACACGAAGATAACGAAGGCGACTCAGGTGTGGCAGCGGAATCACAAACACCGGAAGCACCAGCAGCAGAACCAACTGCTAGCGGTAGTTCTAATGGAGGCGGCGGAGTCTTCCAATTCAAATTGCCAGATATCGGTGAAGGGATTGCAGAAGGCGAAATCGTCAAATGGTTCGTCAAATCAGGTGACAAGATCGAAGAAGACGGCACCTTATTAGAAGTACAAAATGACAAATCAGTGGAAGAAATTCCATCCCCTGTAACAGGAACAATTAAAAAAATCATCGTAGACGAAGGCACAGTAGCCAATGTCGGCGATGTTCTAGTAGAAATCGATGCACCTGGGCACAATGATTCAAGCGCTTCTTCAAGTGAAGCGTCTGCACCGGCAGAAGCACCAAAAGCCGAAGCTAAAGGTGATTCTTCAGTAGTTGAGGCAAGTAATCCAGACAAACGCGTCTTAGCGATGCCATCTGTTCGCCAATATGCGCGTGAGAAAGATGTTGATATTACGCAAGTAACAGCTACTGGTAAAGGTGGACGAGTAGTCAAAGAAGACATTGATACATTCGTTTCCGGCGGCGGACAAGCTGCACCAGCGAAAGCTGAAACACACTCAACTGAAGCGCCAGCATCAACTTCAGATTCAGCCCCAGCAAAAGCTGAGAAACCTGCGCAACCATTTACGTCAAACATGAGCGAAATGGAAACCCGGGAGAAGATGACACCAACACGTAAAGCGATTGCTAAAGCAATGGTCAACAGCAAGCATACTGCTCCGCATGTAACTTTACATGACGAAGTTGAAGTATCTAAGCTTTGGGATCATCGCAAGAAATTCAAACAAGTGGCTTTGGATAATGGAACAAAATTAACCTTCTTGCCATACGTAGTAAAAGCGTTGACTGCTACTGTTAAGAAATACCCAGTCTTGAATGCGTCAATTGATGATGCAGCGCAAGAAATTGTTTACAAAAATTATTACAACATTGGGATTGCAACCGATACGGATCATGGATTGTATGTACCAAATGTGAAAAATGCCGATACAAAAGGCATGTTCAAAATCGCTGATGAAATCAATGAAAAAGCAGCCTTGGCTCATGATGGTAAATTATCCGGTGACGATATGCGCAATGGAACAATCACAATCTCAAACATCGGTTCAGTTGGCGGCGGCTGGTTCACACCAGTAATCAACTACCCTGAAGTTGCGATCCTTGGCGTTGGAACGATTGCACAACAACCGATCGTGAATGACGAAGGCGAATTAGCGGTAGGCCGTGTAATGAAACTTTCATTAAGCTTCGACCATCGCATCGTTGATGGCGCGACAGCGCAAAAAGCTATGAACAATATCAAGCGTTTATTAGCTGATCCAGAATTATTATTAATGGAAGGATGATAAAATCATGGTAGTTGGAGATTTCGCCATTGAATTAGATACAGTTGTAATCGGTGCAGGACCGGGCGGCTATGTAGCCGCCATCCGCGCCGCTGAAATGGGACAAAAAGTAGCGATCATTGAACGGGAGTATATTGGCGGTGTTTGTTTGAACGTCGGCTGTGTCCCTTCGAAAGCATTGATTTCTGCTGGTCATCATTATCACGATTCACTTGACTCCACAATGTTTGGTGTGACGAGTGAAAATGTAAAACTAGATTTTGCTAAAACCCAAGAATGGAAAGAAAACGGTGTTGTTAACAAGCTGACTTCAGGTGTAAAATTCTTATTGAAAAAACATAAAGTTGAAATTATCGAAGGAGAAGCTTTCTTTGTTGATGATAAAACTTTGCGTGTGATCCATCCTGATTCAGCTCAAACATATTCATTCAATAATGCCATCGTTGCGACAGGTTCTCGTCCCATCGAGATTCCTGGTTTCAAATTTGGCGGACGTGTTTTGGACTCTACTGGAGGTTTGGCGTTAGAAGAAGTGCCAGAAAAATTCGTTATCATCGGTGGTGGTGTAATCGGTGCTGAACTAGGTGGTGCCTATGCTAACTTAGGAGCTGAAGTAACGATTATTGAAGGTACGCCACAAATTTTGCCTACCTATGAAAAAGACATGGTGCAATTGGTTGAAAAAGATTTCAAAGAAAAAGGCATCAAAGTCGTAACCTCTGCGATGGCCCGGGAAGCTGTTGATAATGGCGATAGCGTAACTGTTCGTTATGAAGTCGATGGTAAAGAAGAAACAATTGATGCTGATTACGTAATGGTAACTGTCGGTCGTCGTCCAAATACCAATGACATGGGCTTAGAACAAGCCGGTGTTGAAATGACGGATCGTGGCTTGATTCCAGTCGATAAGCAAGGCCGTACAAATGTACCAAGTATTTACGCGATTGGTGATATCGTTCCTGGTGCAGCATTAGCACATAAAGCAAGCTATGAAGCGAAAATCGCGGCTGAAGCGATTTCTGGAAAGAAAGTAGCAGTTGATTACAAAGCAATGCCAGCAGTGGCCTTTACTGACCCAGAGTTGGCTACAGTGGGAATGACGATCAAAGAAGCCAAAGAGGCAGGACTTGAAGCGAAAGCCTTCAAATTCCCATTCTCTGGTAATGGTCGTGCATTATCATTAGGTAAAACAGAAGGTTTTATCCGCTTAGTTACAACCGTTGAGGACAATGTGATCATCGGCGGACAAATTGCCGGTGTCGGAGCTAGTGATATGGTTTCTGAATTAGCCTTAGCGATTGAATCAGGGATGAACGCAGAGGATATCGCATTGACGATCCATCCTCATCCATCATTAGGTGAAATCGTAATGGATGCTTCGGAATTAGCATTAGGTTTACCAATTCATATTTAATATTAAAAGACGACAAAATCCTTTTTACAGCGGATTTTGTCGTCTTTTCTTGTGTACTTATGATGAAATAACTATTTAATCTAAACTTCCTTTGGGAAAGAATATCTTGTCAATCCTTAACGAAAGGAAAGCATTTCTTAAGTAGACTTAACATTTGAAAAGTGATCAACAATCAAACTGTCTGATTCTTTTAATACAATAAAAGCAATGATCAAATCTGCGCCTGCTGCGACGAAGTTAACGAACATAGTCAGAATTGAAACAGTTCCGGGATATACGAAAAGAAAAATCATGTTGGCCGTTCCTAAGGCGCATAGAGAGAAGAGAACGCCGATTAAATAAGGCTGTTTCTTCAGTGGTGATTTACAAGCACAGCTAGGCATCAAAGCATTGATATTAAAACGAACCACCTGTCAACCGTTGCCTCTTGAGAATGCCCATTATAGATGCTTTCTTAGCGGTGAAAGTCACATCTTTTTCCCGATTGCCTACCTGCTTCAATGCCTTTTTTAAACTCTTCCTGATGCTTCTCCATTTCGTCCCTCTTATCTTGGATAATGTAACTCTGTCCAAAAATATTTATACGCTAGTTATTACCACAAGTGATCCAACTAACCAATCCAGTTGTGAGATCATTGTTTGGGTTTGTTGGGAAACTGGGTCTTTCTTCGCTTCTTTTATTTTCGCTTCAAGCTTTTTCCGCTCTTCTTTTTCAATGTATTGTTTTAAGTAAGAAGATTTTTTTAGAAGGATTGCGAGTTTCAATCCATCGTAATCCAGCTGATTCAGATTTTCCAAACGAGCGACCGTTTTGGCGATGGTACTTTCTTTTGCCAAGTAGCTGGTATCACTCATTACTTTGACTTCATCAAGCATGATCAGCGAGCCGCGAACTTGTGCCACTAATTGTTTCAAGTCCTTCTCAAAGAATGTCCCGCCATAAGCAACAGCGAGCTTATCGATCCGTTTCTTTTTAAGCGTGATGATCTTATCCAAAAGACAATCAAGATAAGCTAGCTCTTCTGGCAGATCGTCGGTTAGAATGATGATTTCTTTTTGCTCTAATTCGACCACACCTGCACTTTGCAAATCTAGCAGGCCGGCCATGACCAGACACATGCCAACATAGTAATTTAGGGAAGAAATCTTCCCTTGACGATTCATCGTTAAAAGCAGGTATTGTTGAGATAAACTAAGATTTTTCATTTTCTTGCTCCTTTTTATTTGTTCTTTGATTTAAGTATAAGAAAAAATCAAAGAAAGTCTTTTTTTTGAAACAATCTTTTCAATATTCTGAATTTCTCATCGTTTTTTCATGGTATTCTAGATAAAATGGAAACAAAAGTTTCGGTGATAGAGGGTTGAAAAAAGGAACTCGTTTTAACGAGCAAAGGAGGCAAATAGAGTGACTGGGAAAATTTTTCAAGAAATCCGGGAAAAAAAGAATCAAACAATCATGAATACGTCTGAAGGAATCGTGACACCACAGTTTTTACGAAAATATGAACGTGAAAATGGCGATATTCGTTTTTCAAATCTGATTCAATTGCTGAATCGTCTCAATACGACGATCGACGAGTTTGTTTTTGAGATTGATGATAGTATGGACATTTGGTTCTATAAGATAGAGGAAGAAATCGATCAGGCTTATTATGCGGGAAACTCTTTTTTGTTAAAAAAATTCGTAGAAAAACAAGAGCTTTTATATCAGGAAACAAATGAAAATCGATTTTTATTCGCTGCTATCATTGGCAAGCGTTTCTATAATTATATTTTCCTGCCGAGCTATACCGTTGATTTGACGCCCATCGCTGATTATTTGCGGGAAACCGAAACATGGGGGAAGTTCGAATTCTTTTTGATCACTTACAACGGCGATCTGTTCAACCCTGAGGAAGCTTATTATTATGCTAAAAAATTAGTCAAACAGGATCATGGCAGCTTTGAGGTGCGAAAATGGCGTCATGATGCTGTGCTGCATCTGGCTCGTTACTTAGTTGAAGAGAATCAGTTAGCCTCAGCGGAGAAGGTTTTGCTGGAATATCTAAATAATTTGAGTCCTAACCGTGATATGAAATATCTTCATTATGATCTATACGCGAAGTTTGTGTACGGGCTGTTGCTGATCAAGAAAAATGATCCAAAAGGGCCGCGACAATGTGAACGGATCATCGAGATCTTTGTCGAGGACTGCGGTCATTTGAATTACGGCAACCGTTTGAACATTGTCTATCAATCAACTATGGCACAGGCTAAAAAAGCGCAGTAATGGGAGACTTTTTTTGAACCGGATTTTCGTTGTGAATTTGGTAAAAATGGTCATCTTTTTGATCGCTTTTTTGCAAATTTTGACTGTACCCTATTAGCGGAAAAAACAGCTGCCAATCAAAACGTAATCAATCCTGAAAGGGACTTTTTTCAAAGGTTTTACAATTCTATGGTAAACTATTTCCGAATGGAGTGAGGATCAATGGCAAATTATAGCTATCCAATCGATGAAGATTGGTCACACGAAGAAATCGCGCTGGTGATCAATTTCTTGAATTTAGTCGAAACAGCGAATGAAGATGGAGTCGAAACAAAAGCCTTTTTGACGGGCTATCAGAAATTTAAAACAGTCGTGAAAAGCATTGGCGAAGAAAAGCGGATTGGCCGCGAGTTTCAGGCTGTCAGCGGCTATTCAATCTATCGTACTTTACAACAGGCGAAAAAGACGACAGCTAGCCGTTTTAAAATGTAAATTCAGACGAAACTTTGACTAGGAGAGATCATGATGGAAAATGAGATTATCAGTTGGATATATGAGGCAGCAGAGAAGATAAAAACCGGTTTAGGCGATGCACTGAAAGTTGACCAAAAAGAAAATCGAACGGATCTTGTAACAAATGTTGATAAGGAAATTCAGGATTTTTTCGTCAGCAAAATCAACGCTTTTGATCCTAATGCAAAAATATTAGGCGAAGAAAATGGACAGGATCAAACACCAATCAGTGAAGGCCGCGTGTTTGTGATCGACCCAATCGATGGCACATTGAACTTTGTGATGCAGCAGGAAAATTTCTGTATCATGATCGCTGTCTATGAAGATGGTGTGGGACAATTGGGCTTCATCTATGATGTCATGCAGGATGACCTTTTTTGGGGTGGTCTGAAAGTCGGTAAAGTCTACCATAATAAGGAAGAGATTTCAGCCCCTGAAAATAAAAGCTTGAGTGAGGGGCTGATTGGAATGAACGCGGCTCTTTACCGGGAAAATTTGTATCATGCACAAGAGATCGGCAGAGCTTCTATGGGGATTCGGGTATTAGGCTGCGCTGGATTGGATTTTATCGCAATCTTGAAAGGGACTCAGATTGGCTATGTTAGCACATTGAGTCCATGGGATTACGCTGCTGGCGGAATCATGATGGAGCAGCTGGGGATGACGATTTGCGGAGGAAATCAAGCGCCATTAAGCTTCCAGGGGCGTGAATTCTTTATCGGTGCAACTCAAGCCGCTATGGCAGATATTCGGGCATTTGACGAGGTCAAACGTTAAATAAATATTTTTCTGAAAAAATGAAAATGTTTTACTAACACTCTCGATGATTTTCTGTTATAATTGTCAATCGAGTGAGTCTCGCGTTACAAGAAAAGGAGCAATTAAAATTGAATTACAGAGAAGATATCCGCAACGTGGCAATTATCGCCCACGTCGACCATGGTAAAACAACACTAGTTGATGAAATGCTTAAACAATCAGATACACTAGATAGCCACGTTCATTTACAAGAACGGGCAATGGATTCCAATGCATTAGAAAAAGAACGTGGAATCACGATCTTAGCGAAAAATACAGCTGTAAACTATAAAGACTACAAAATCAACATTATGGATACACCAGGACACGCCGACTTCGGTGGTGAAGTGGAACGTATTATGAAAATGGTTGATGGTGTATTGTTAGTTGTAGATGCTTATGAAGGCACGATGCCGCAAACACGCTTCGTATTGAAAAAAGCGTTAGAACAACATTTGACCCCAATTGTTGTAGTGAATAAAATCGACAAACCATCTGCTCGTCCAGAAGAAGTTGTCGATGAAGTTTTAGAATTATTTATCGAACTTGGTGCGGATGATGACCAATTAGATTTTCCAGTGATCTATGCTTCAGCGATCAACGGAACTTCAAGCCTATCAGACAAACCTGAAGAACAAGAACCAACAATGGCACCTGTTTTCGATACAATTATCGAAAAAATTCCAGCTCCTGTTGATAACAGCGACGAGCCATTGCAATTCCAAGTTTCACTATTAGACTATAATGACTATGTTGGACGTATTGGTATTGGTCGTGTTTTCCGCGGGAAAATGAAGGTTGGCGATCAAGTTTCTGTTATGAAGCTAGATGGTTCGATTAAAAATTTCCGTGTAACAAAGATCTTTGGTTTCTTTGGGTTGCAACGTTTGGAAGTCCAAGAAGCTAAAGCGGGTGACTTGATTGCCGTTTCTGGTATGGAAGATATCTTCGTTGGGGAAACTGTAACACCAGTTGACCATCAAGAAGCTTTGCCAATTTTGCACATTGACGAACCAACTTTACAAATGACGTTCTTAGTGAATAATTCACCATTTGCCGGTCGCGAAGGTAAGTACGTTACTTCTCGTAAGATTGAAGAACGTTTGATGTCAGAATTACACACAGACGTTTCTCTTCGCGTTGAAAACACCGATTCACCTGATGCTTGGACTGTTTCAGGTCGGGGCGAATTGCATTTGTCGATCTTGATCGAAAACATGCGTCGTGAAGGCTATGAACTACAAGTATCTCGTCCAGAAGTCATCGAAAGAATCGTTGACGGTGTAAAATGTGAACCATTCGAGCGTGTACAAATCGACACTCCAGAAGAATACATGGGTAGCGTCATCGAGGCTTTAGGACAACGTAAAGCTGAAATGCAAGATATGATCCATTCTGGTAACGGTCAAGTTCGTTTGGTCTTCTTAGCTCCAGCACGCGGCTTGATCGGATTCACGACTGAATTCTTATCTATGACACGTGGATATGGGATTATGAACCATACCTTTGACCAATATTTACCATTGATTCAAGGTGTTATCGGTGGGCGTCGTAACGGTGCACTAGTTTCTGTAGACAACGGAAAAGCAACGATGTACTCAATCATGAGTGTTGAAGAACGGGGAACAGTCTTCGTTGAACCTGGTACAGAAATTTATGAAGGCATGATTGTCGGAGAAAATAGTCGTGATAAAGACTTAGGTGTCAATATCACTAAAGCTAAACAAATGACAAACGTTCGTTCAGCAACGAAAGACCAAACATCTGTGATCAAAAAACCACGGATTTTGACGTTGGAGGAATCTTTAGAATTCTTGAATGACGATGAGTACTGTGAAATCACTCCAGAAACGATTCGTCTGCGTAAACAAATTCTAAATAAATCAGAACGTGAAAAAGCAGCGAAGAAACGTAAAGTCGCTGTAGACTAATACTTCTGAGGACCGCACTGTTATGGTGTGGTCTTTTTTTGATCTTCAGAGTAAAGAGTTAATTAAAGGTCTCGCTTCCGATCTTCAGATAGAGGCCGTGTTCTTTTCTTAAGAAATGCCGCTGAAGTTGCCAGCAAAATAAATTTTATTATTAAATTAGAATTAATCTACTTTTTAATTTCATGTTAAAATTTTGAACTTGAAAACGGTTTTCGAAAAGCGTATGTTATTTTTGTAAAGCTAAGAAACAGGATAGGATTTAACGTGGTGACCGGCCATCATCCACGATTGAAAAAAATAAGAGAACAACTTAAATAAGCAACTAGAAAAGGAGAAGGAGTTTATGAAGGAACACGGATTATCTGAACGACAAGTGTTCAGCCTAACACGCAAAAACTTAGAAAAACGCATCAAACACTATTATCACGATACGAATGACGGCAATGGTGCAATCGAATTATTGGTAGCGCTTCAGGTGCGGGATGAACTATGCGAAAAGGATTTTTCTTTTATGCTGCCAGAATTGGTAAAGCACATCTTTATGCACACACGATCCACCGCTGTGCTGCGGGATCTTTATCTGTATTTCGCGGAATACTTTGAAAAGAAAGAATGGCGTTTATTGCAAATCAAACTATTTCCAGCGAAAACCTATTCGGCGATCACTGAAAAACTGAAAGGGTTGTTTACGCAATTTATTAAAGCACCATTGGCAGGATTGGCTGGATCGCTCCAGTGAGTTGAATAGGTAGAAAATATGGGAGAAAGGAAGGAAACCTATGAAAGTAACACCATTAGCGCTAGCACTCGATGCCGAATTCGGCAGAAGCGATGGTCGCTCCCATCATCTGCGCTTCAAAGATTTCGATCCGACGAAAAACGCGGATGAAATTAGAACCGCAATGTCAAAATTGACCAAGCTGAGTCTTTTCGATAAGAACGATGTCAGGCTATTTGATGAAGTCCGCCATGCGACCGTGATCGAAAAGCGAGAAAGAGAAATTTTCGACACAAAGAAGGAAATCGATACAAAACCGGCAGCAGCAGAATCAGTAAAAAAAGCGGTCCAACCAAAAAAAGAACTCATTACTCAGGTGCAAGAGCCTGTTAACCATATAGAAGCAACAGAAGATATTCGAATTCCAGAAGATTTAAACATCATGATGGACTATCCAAAACCCGGCTGGTTTATCGAGACGATTGAACTACCAATGGGCGTCTATCCGCGGGATATTAGTGAAAGTGATGGCTATCGCCTGATCGCTTCCTGTCTGCCGCCGCGAGTTTTGGTAGAAAATATCGAAGCGGATGAGCAAGCCACTCCTGTGAGACTGATCATCACAGGTAAATTAGAGACAGAAGAACCGACGATCGAACAGGTGGCTGCCCCAAATAAGGAATCACCACCAGTAAAACCCATGAAAAAAAGAAAGCGGCTAGTCGAGCGTGTCCGGAAGCGCGAGTAGCTGACAGTTTCCGCCTCATGGAAAATCCAACGTTGGCTTGGGGCGAATGCAAACTGAATCGCATTTTTTAAAGGAATACCACGTTTTTAAAGCCCGTTTAGTCAGCGGGCTATTTGTCGTGTACTGATTATTATCATTGGTATATTGCATTTTTGCTGATCCAGTATAGCCAAATAGTTTTGATTGGTATGGTTTCTCATCAAGACTGAACGTAATCAGCAGTAGTAAATTAATAAAAAACTGTTATGTTTCATATTTAACCTTTGTTTCACGGAGACGGAATCGAAAAGGATTGATTTTTCGCGTTTTCAGATAAAGTTTTTGGTTTGTAATCTCTATGTAATACTTCATCAGCTGTGTAAAAGTCAAAACACGAACAAAGAGTTTAGAAAAAGCTTAGTCTCGCTTATTTTTTTCCTTTTTAAAATTTTTCTATGTTATAATGTTGAAATCAAGATAGGAGGGAAGCAAAATGGAAAATATTTCTTCTGATTTTGCCATTAAAGTATTACAAGAAGATGCTGATCGAATCAAATTGCTGATTCGCAATCAAACGAACAGTCTTTGTATCTCTCAATGTAAGGCTTTTGAAGAGGTCGTTGATACACAAATGTATGGCTTCTCACGTCAAGTATTCTTTGCTGAAAAGGTTGGTATCTTGAAGCGGGGAGAGGGACAGAAAATGCTCAGTGAGTTAGAAGCAGAACTCAATCGATTATATACAGATTTGTACGAAACTCGTCAAGACACGACGGATGCCGGCTGGGAGGCTTAACCCTTGCCTACTAAGATAAAGAAACGCCACTTTTTAGATTATAGTATTTTGATTCCTTATTTGATTTTAACCGTTATCGGTTTGATATTTGTTTATAGTTCCACTTCCTATTTGTTGATTAGTCAGGGACTAAAGCCAACAAGTCTGGTAATGAATCAAGGAATCTTTTGGATTTTAAGTTTAATTATGATCAGTTTGATGTACAAGATGAAAACGGATGTGTTAAAAAGTCAGCAGTTGATCATCTTCGCGACTTATTTAATTTTCGCTCTGTTGATTGTTGTATTTTTTATTGGAGACGAACGAAATGGGGCAAAGGGCTGGATCGACATTGGCGGCTTTACTATGCAGCCGGCTGAGTATTTAAAAATCATGGTCGTGTGGTACCTATCTTATATTTTGTCGAAGCGACAGGAAACAATCCAAGATAATTTCACCACCGACATGAAACGTCCGATGATTTTAGTTTTCGCCATGATCTTTTTGGTAGCTGTACAGCCCGATATGGGGAATGCGGCGATCATCACGTTATTGGCGCTGATTCTATTATTAGCCAGCGGTATCAATTGGGTCTATAGCTTGATTATTGGTGGGGCCGGAATTGCGGGAAGCTTTTTAGTGATCGAATTTCTAACCCATTTTGGTGAAGCGATCCTTCCAGGAAAACTTGCCTATATTGCCAGTCGATTTGAAAGCTTCAAAAACCCGTTTAAATATGAATTGGATACTGGTCACCAAATGGTCAATGGTTATTATGCCATGTTTAACGGCGGCTGGTTTGGCCGCGGACTAGGCAATAGTATCGAAAAAAAAGGCTTTTTAAGTGAAGCTCATACGGACTTTATCTTTTCTATTGTAATAGAAGAAGTCGGTTTGATCGGCGCTTTGGTTATATTGGCAATTTTGATTTTCATGATCGCACGGATCTACTTGGTTGGGATTCGTTCGAAAAAACCTTTCAATTCATTGATTTGCATGGGAATTGGAAGTTTGTTGTTATTACAGGTTTTTATTAATCTTGGTGGTATTTTAGGAATTATTCCTTTGACTGGGATCACATTCCCATTTTTGAGTCAAGGAGGAAATAGCTTACTTGTGTTGTCAGTCGGCGTGGCTTTTGCATTGAATATCAGTGCGGATGAGAAACGGACGAAACTTGCAATCGAGTATGAATACTTAAAAAGTCAGGAGTGAAGTGCATGAAAAAGGTATTGGTAGCAAACAGAGGAGAAATTGCAACACGGGTCTTTCGGGCGTGTAGCGAATTAAACATTAAAACGGTGGCGATCTTCGCAGAGGAGGATCAGTATTCGGTCCATCGCTTCAAATCAGATGAAGCGTATTTAGTTGGTAAAGGGAAAAAACCGATTGATGCGTATTTAGATATTGAAGACATCATCCGAGTAGCAAAAGAAGCGAAGGTGGATGCGATCCATCCGGGTTATGGCTTCCTTTCTGAAAATTTGGAGTTTGCGAAACGTTGTAAGGAAGAAGGTCTTATTTTTGTTGGACCTGAGTTGCATCATTTAGACATTTTCGGCGATAAGATCAAAGCTAAAACAGCCGCATTAGAAGCTGGGATTCCGTCAATTCCTGGTTCTGATGGTCCTGTTGACACAATCGAAGGAGTCTTGGAATTTGCTGAGTCGCATGGTTATCCGATCATGATCAAAGCAGCGTTAGGTGGCGGCGGTCGCGGAATGCGAGTAGCACATGATGAAAAAGAGGCTCGTGAAGGCTACGATCGTGCTAAGAGTGAAGCAAAGGCTGCTTTTGGTAACGATGAAATTTATGTCGAAAAATATGTTGCCAATCCTAAGCATATTGAAGTTCAAATTTTGGGTGATACTCACGGAAACGTTCTGCATTTATTTGAGCGTGATTGTTCTGTACAACGCCGTCACCAAAAAGTGGTTGAAGTAGCGCCGTGTATTTCTTTAAATGATGAGCAACGGGAAAAAATCTGTCAGGCAGCTGTTCAATTAATGAAGCACGTCGGCTATGTTAATGCCGGAACGGTTGAATTCTTAGTCGAAGGAGATAATTTCTATTTCATCGAAGTCAACCCTCGGGTCCAGGTTGAACATACGATTACTGAGATGATTACTGGTGTTGATATCGTTACATCACAATTAATGATCGCTCAAGGAAAAGACCTGCATAAAGAAATCGGTTTGCCAAAACAAGCAGACGTGAAAATGTCTGGAGCAGCGATCCAATGTCGTATAACGACAGAAGATCCATTGAATGGCTTTATGCCAGATACAGGGAAAATCGATACGTACCGTTCACCAGGTGGTTTCGGTGTGCGTTTAGATGTAGGTAACGCATATGCTGGTGCGACTGTTACGCCTTACTTTGACTCTCTATTAGTAAAAGTTTGTACCCATGCGTTGAACTTTGATCAAGCAATTGAAAAAATGCAGCGTTGTTTAATCGAGTTCCGGATTCGCGGGGTAAAAACCAACATTCCATTCATGTACAATGTAATCAGTCATCCGGTATTCCAAAGTGGAAATGCTAAGACGACATTTATTGATAACACACCTGAATTATTTGAATTTCCACGGGTACGCGACCGAGGAAATAAAACGATGCGTTACATTTCTGAAATCACGGTTAATGGCTTCCCAGGAATCGAAAAACAAGAGAAACGTTATTTTGATTCAGCTAGGAAACCAAAGATCGAGAAGAGAGAAATCGTCACAGCGAAGAACATTTTAGATAAAGAAGGACCTGAAGCAGTAGTCCAGTGGGTCAAAGAGCAGGAAAATGTACTATTGACGGACACGACTTTCCGTGACGCGCATCAAAGCTTATTGGCTACCCGTGTACGTACCAATGATTTATTGAATATCGCCCAAGCAACTGGTGAAGGAATCCCTGAATTATTCTCAAGCGAGATGTGGGGTGGAGCGACATTTGACGTGTCCTATCGCTTCTTGACCGAAGATCCTTGGAAACGTCTAAAATTATTACGCAAAGCTATGCCAAATACATTGCTGCAAATGCTGTTCCGCGGCTCAAATGCGGTCGGCTATTCGAACTATCCAGATAATGTATTGGAAGAGTTTATTAAAGAAGCGGCCCACCATGGAATTGACGTGTTCAGAATCTTTGACAGCTTGAACTGGATTCCGCAAATGGAAAAAAGTATTCAATACGTTCGTGATGCAGCTAAAATTGCTGAAGCGGCAATTTGTTATACAGGGGATATCTTAGATTCAGGTCGCACGAAATACAATGTTCAATACTATAAAGATATGGCGAAAGAGCTGGAATCCATTGGCGCTCACATGATCGCGATCAAGGATATGGCGGGCTTGTTGAAACCACAAGCTGCCTTCCATCTAATCAGCGAACTAAAAGAAACGACCGATTTACCAATTCATTTGCACACTCATGATACATCCGGAAACGGGTTAATCACACTTTCTGCGGCTGTTAAAGCTGGAGCGGATGTGGTAGACGTTGCAACCAGTGCGATGAGTGGAGCGACGAGTCAGCCAAGTATGAGCAGCTTGTACTATGCTCTGCAGTACGGTGATCGTACGCCAGAATTGAATCTGAAGAACGTTCGTCAAATTAACCATTATTGGGAAGATGTACGCCCATATTATGCTAGTTTCGAAAATGGGATCCAAGCAGCTCAAACGGAAGTTTATGACCATGAAATGCCTGGCGGACAATATTCAAATCTGCAACAGCAAGCCAAAGCAGTCGGCTTAGGAGATAAATGGGATGAAATCAAACAAATGTATCAAACAGTTAATATGATGTTTGGTGATATTGTGAAGGTGACCCCATCATCTAAAGTTGTTGGTGATATGGCACTGTTCATGGTACAAAACGAACTGTCTGAAGCAGATATTTATGATCATGGGGATGAATTAAGTTATCCAGAATCAGTGATCAGCTTCTTCCAAGGTGAACTTGGCCAACCGGTTGGCGGATTCCCTGAAAAACTGCAGCAGATTATTCTACAAGGCCGACCAGCGATGAGTGAACGTCCAGGGAAATATGCGGAGCCTGTTGATTTTGAAAAAGTGAAAAATGAATTACAGGAATTGATTGGTTTCGAACCAAGTAAGACCGATGTCTTGAGCTATCTGATGTATCCACAAGTCTTTTTAGATTATCAGAAAACCTATGAACAATTTGCGGATGTTACCTTGTTAGATACGCCAACCTTCTTTAGCGGCATGCGACTTGGCGAAACAATCAATGTCCAAATCGAAAAAGGCAAGACGTTAATTATTCGTTTGGATGAGATTGGTGAAGCCGACATCGAAGGAAATCGGACATTGTTCTTCAACTTGAATGGTCAGCGCCGCGAGATCGTCGTCAAAGATGCTTCGATCAAGAGTGCTGTGCAAACAAAACGTAAAGTTGAACCAACAAATCGTGAGCAGATTGGTGCGACGATGACAGGATCTGTCTTGAAAGTTTTGGTCAAGAAAGGCGATCATGTCGAAAAAGGCCAGCCATTGCTGATCACTGAAGCGATGAAGATGGAAACGTCGATCGATGCACGTTTTGCAGGTGAAGTCTCACATTTATACGTAGAAGAAGGCGAAAGTATTTCTTCAGGAGACTTACTGATTGAAGTAAAAGAAAAATAAGAGAGTTTTAGTAGGAGCGTTGCTGTGTGAAGAGGATAATTGGTTTTCTTAGTATTCTATTTGTTGTTTTGATTGGCTACTATTTACAGCCAGTCCTCTTTCCGCCTACGCCAAGAAAGGTACCTGTTGAACAAACCAATCAAGTAACTCGTCATAAGGCATTAAAGCATCAAACGATCAAAACAGAAGGTTACGCACAATATATCGCTCAATCTATCGATACCTTCGAGCAGAAATTCGGTAAAGCAACCAAAGTAGAAGAGAGCGGCTTCTTTTTTCAAACAAGGGATTATGCTCTTGACCAAGGAACATTAGAAGTGAATGTCGAAGGTGGGAAAGTCAGTGCAATCAAAGTTATGGCTAAAAAGGCAGCTATCAAGCCTTTTAAATTTGGTATGACCAGCAGCCAGCTTTCCGACAAAATCAATTTATCAGCTGATTTCGCTTTGACGTATGATGAGGAGCCGGTAGCGATCGAACTAAGCGAGAATGACATGCGTTTTCGTCCATTGATCGCCTTTGATAACAACACGTTCGCGATGCTCTTTTTTAACGGTGATAATGAAAAGTTGATTGGTGCGGTTTATTTGGATCTGGAAAACCTGCTGCGGTTGATGCCCTATCAGATCAATAGCGGGAATCCATTGGCAAATCGTGTGCAGGAGAGCAACCTCGATTGGAATGTTTTAAATCAACAAAAACAAACCAGAACGATTGAAGCTATCAATCGCTATCGCGAACTACATAAGCTTTCTGATTTAGCAACACCAGATAAACCAATGAATGACAGTAAAAAGTTGTTAAAAAGTTTTTTAACAACGCCGAAAAGAGTACTGGATAACGACCGTTTAGAAGAGTGGGAAACGGATCAAGGGGCTCATTTAAGTAATCTGTCCTTTGAACTAACTGCCGCAGAATTTAAAGACTTGGCTAGACATGACAAGATTGAGTATGAAAACGGCCTTTTTTACTCACCGATGGTTGACCCTTTATTCAATCTATTTAACTGGATTAGTCAAGATCATTTGAATGAAATTTTTGATGCACCAGAGGCGGAGCTTGGCGTTGCAATTGATCAGGAAAGTGTGCTAGTCTTGTTACAGGAACCAGAAAAAACAAAGGATAGTGACGAATGATCATTAATGATGCTTTCTTTCAGCTGGAGGATCAAAATCAATTGCTGATTCAGGAAATCCTAGCGAGCCAAAGCTTTAAAAACTATCTGCAGACCAAAACTGAGATGAATAATTCTATAGAAGTCTCAAAGCTTAAAAAGACATTTCTAGCTGATAAAGATAAATTTGAGCAAATTGCTAGTTATGGCGAATATGCGCCTGATTATCGCGAACAGCAACGCAGGGTTCGCTTGAGTAAACGAGCGCTTGATCTGAATGAGAAAGTGGCTGCTTTTCGTTTAGCAGAAACAGATTTCCAGCGTTTGTTGGATGAAGTCGGTCAACGCATTGCTCAGACTATTTCTTCGGAGATCAAGGTAGATGCAGGAAATCCTTTTTTTGAAACAGGGAATCATAGTTGTGAGGGGAATTGTCATGGATAATACTGAATTTATAATGCAAAAAAGGCGAGGAATAGTCGTTTGGGTATATTCCTTGAAGCAATTAAAAACCTTGAGACGCTACGGCTTGATTCATTTTGTCTCAAGAAAAATGAAATATGTGGTATTGTATGTGAACGAAGAACTCGCTGATGAAACGGAAGAAAAACTTCAAGCGTTGCATTTTGTACGTCAAGTGGAGCGTTCATATCGACCAGATATTGAAATGAATTTCGCGGATCGAATTGGAACGAAAGCCGCTTATCAAGTTAAAGATGACGATGAGTTGGATGTCGTAGAAGCCAATACAAAGATTCGATTAGCAGAAACAGTCTAAGTAAGGTGAAAAATGTCTGATTTATTCAAACATTTTTCATCTTTTTCTTTGATAATAAGTAGAAGAGGAGCATGAAGATCATGCGAGTAGTTGCAGGCGAATTTGGCGGTCGCAAGTTAAAAACCTTAGCAGGAAATAATACGCGACCAACAACGGATAAAATTAAAGGTGCCATGTTTAATATGATTGGACCTTATTTTGACGGAGGAAATGCTTTGGATTTATTTTCCGGCAGCGGTTCATTAGGAATTGAAGCTGTTTCCCGCGGGATGGATCAAGCCGTCTTAGTTGAGAAAAATTTCCGGGCTATGGAGATTATTCGCGAGAATGTCGCTATGACTAAAAACGAAGAGGCCTTCCAATTAATGAAGATGCCAGCCAACCAAGCGATTCAGCAACTGGCAAACAGAGGGCTTCAATTTGATCTAGTCCTTTTAGACCCGCCTTATGTAAAGCAGGAGATCGTCAAGCAAATTGAAATGCTGCTGAGTAATGGTTTGTTAACCAAAGAGGTTACCGTTGTTTGTGAAACAGATAAGGAGGTTGTCCTGCCAGAAATGATTGGACAGCTAAAAGAACGTAAACGACATGATTACGGCATCACCGCCGTAACGATTTATGATTGGGAGGATTAGGATGAAACGAATCGCGCTTTTTCCCGGCAGTTTTGATCCGTTGACGATGGGGCACTTGGATACGATCGAACGTGGAGCGAAATTGTTTGATGAATTAATCATCGGCGTTTTTGTAAATACGAACAAAAAGAGTTACTTTACCTCTGAGGAAAAACTTGCTATTGTAAAGGAATCGGTTGCGCATATTCCTAATGTGCGAGTCATTGCTCAAGAAAATGAATTGACCGTAAGTGTCGCTGAAAAACTAGGAGCAAAATTTCTATTACGAGGCATCCGCAGTATCAAGGATTACGAATATGAGAAAGAGATTGCCCTCATGAACCACCACTTAGATCAGGAACTAGAGACTGTTTTCTTATTAGCCGAACCAAAATACAGTCACATCAGTTCTTCTATCCTGAAAGAAGTTTGGACGTTTAACGGAGATGTTAAAGAATATTTGCCTGAGGCTGTTTATCGGGCATTGGAAGAGAAGCGTGAGAAATAGTGAAAAATAATAAACTTGTCAAACGATTGATCCTGATTTTTTTAGCTTTAGCACTAATAGCTTGTATAATTGTGCCGATTCCATATTATATTGAGGAACCGGGAGAGACGATTAATTTGAAAGAATTGATCACAGTCAATGATAAAAGGGATGAACATAAAGGATCCTTTAGTTTAACCTCGGTGGGTATCCGTCGAGCAACTGTTTTTACAGCAATCAAATCGAAGTTCGAACCATTCCATGAGATGATTTCGACCGATGAATTGACTGGTGGAGCTAGCGACGATGAATATATGCAGATTCAGAAGTTTAACATGGATACTTCCCAGAATTTTGCGATTGAACAAGCACTAAAATTAGCAAACAAACCCTATGAAATGAAGTATGAGGGTGTTTATGTGCTAGGTATTGAAAAAAATTCCAATTTTTACGGGAAAATCAGTATTGGTGACACAGTCACAAAAGCTGATGGCAAAACCTTTACCAGCAGTGAAGACTTTATGAAATATGTCAAATCGCAAAAAGTAGGTCAGGAAATGAAAGTGACCTATATCCATGACGGTGAGACAAAAGAAGCTACCGAAAAATTAATCAAGCTTCCAACCGATAAAAAACCGGGAATCGGCATCACTTTGACCGATCACACAGAGATAGATTCGCAGGAAAAAATCAAAATCGACGCAGGTGATATCGGCGGTCCATCTGCTGGTCTTATGTTCACCTTAGAAATTTATGAACAATTAATCGATAAGGATTTGCGTCAAGGAAAGAAAATTGCTGGAACCGGAACGATCAACTCCGAGGGCGAAGTTGGACGAATCGGCGGCATCGATAAAAAAGTCGCCAGCGCTGCGGCCAGTGATAACAAAGTTTTCTTCGCGCCGGATGATGAGATCACTAAAGAGATGAAAAAAGCTCAGCCTGGAATCAAGTCGAATTATGAAGAAGCCACGGCAGCCGCTAAAAAACTAGATACGGACATGAAGATTGTTCCAGTTAAAACGGTCAAAGATGCTTTAGACTATTTAGCAGAAATGAAATAAACAAAATAAAATGCGAGTGTAAAATCACCTAATAGTGAGGCTGCACTCGCTTTTTATTTTGATGTCTGAGAGAAATTCCGCATGTTGATCTTAGAGGACTGAAATCTCTCTTTTAATAATTTAGAATTACCGTTTGGTCGATTATTGATAGGCAAAAAAGTACATACTAAAATAACGTTACAATGTTTAGATGAACCAGACAGCTACTGTTTTTTTAAGAGTATGTCAGTAAAAAATAGAAATAAGAAAAGTCTACCAAGAAATCATTTTAAGATGGACATCTTGAAGATATTTCCCCTTTTTTTACGTATTTTGTAGAGAAGGAGGGCGCTATGAAAGAATATCTAAGAAAATACCCATATTTAATTACCGTACCAGCAATCTTGGCTGTCATTGTCTTCTTTTTCTTCTCAAGACCAACCGAAGAAGAGACGGCAGATCCAGCACTCTTTTCAACGGAAAGCAGCAGTGTAATGAAGACAAGTGAATCCAGTAATCAGGAATGGTACGTCGATGTCAAAGGAGCTGTTAAAAGAGCTGGAATGTATCGAATCACACAGGGGATGCGTTTAATGGACGCGATTGATCTGGCGGGCGGCTTTACTGAAGAAGCCGATCAAAATCAAATCAATTTTTCTAAGTTGCTAACAGATCAGGAAATCATTTATGTACCCAAAATAGGAGAAGAGATTCCAGCGATCAATCAGACTAATCCAAATGATGGCGGTTCAGCAAGTTCTGGATCCGATACAGCAAAAGTCAATATCAACACGGCAGATGCAGCTGAGTTGCAGCAATTATCAGGGATCGGTGAAAAGAAAGCCGCAGACATTATCAAATATCGTGAAGAAAATGGCAGCTTTCAAACGGTTGAGGATTTGACGAAAGTTTCCGGAATTGGTGAAAAGACGCTTGAAAATCTGAAGGACTCAATTACAATATAGAAGAATCAGATTGAGATAAGAATTCTATCAAATTGTCTTCCTTTTGATTTTCAAAAACCGAAGTGATTACTTATAATCAATGAATAGGATAAAAAGTAAGGAGAGATATAGCGGTGGCTAAATTTTACGCAGTTAAAGTAGGTAGAAAAACGGGTGTTTTTACTACATGGAATGAAACGAATAATCTAGTAAAAGGCTATCCTAACGCAAAGTTTAAGTCTTTTACAAGTGAAGCAGCAGCGAATGAATATTTACAGGATAAGGCTGAAGTTGTTGCTAGTTTTGATGAGGGGTATAGCGCCTTTGTAGATGGGTCATTTAATAAAGGCAAGCAACAATATGGCTCAGGCGTAGTCATTCTCAAGGATGGTACAGTAATAGATGAACTATCCATTACAGGAACACCTGATTTTATTGAAAGCTATCAAATAGCCGGTGAAACGATCGCGACACTGGAGGCAATCCGCTGGGCAGTGGATCACAAGGTTGATAAGATCTCGATTCATTATGATTATCAAGGAATCGAATCTTGGGCCAAAGGGGACTGGAAGACGAATAAACCAATCTCTGAATATTACAAAAAAGAGTTTGATCTGCTTTCCACTAAAACAAACGTTTCTTTCGTCAAAGTAAAAGGACATTCAGGGGATAAATACAATGATCGGGCAGATTATCTTGCAGGCAAGGCCGCTGATGCGTAGCAGCTTATTTGTTTGCCAGCTATAAAATACAAAAACACTCTAACTGGTGAAATACGTTTCTCTTTATGAGTGGATCTTTATCAGATTGTATAAGGCCTAAGTAAATCAATTTTTGATTTGCTTGGGCCTTATTCAGTTGCGTATGTATAGCAGAAAATAAGTGACTTTTTTTCGAATCTCCGGTCAAATTTTGCGTATTTTAGATATAGAGAAATGAAGCAGTTCAGCAGATGGATCAAGGATCGGTGAAAAGAAAGTCGTAGAAGCCAACTTCTCTTTTAAGAAAATGGCAGTTTTCATTTGATAGAAGATTTGGCGAAAGTATTCGGCAGTGGTAAAAAGACGCTTGTAAATTTGAAAGACTTGATTACAATATAAGAAAGATCGAAAGAGAGGACGAAGATTTTGACAACAGAAAGAATACCTTGGGATCAATATTTTATGGCGCAAGCCGTTTTGTTATCATTAAGAAGCACGTGTACACGTTTAGAAGTCGGTGCGACAATCGTACGTGATAAAAGAATTATCGCAGGAGGCTATAATGGCTCCGTCAGCGGCGATGTTCATTGCATGGACGAAGGTTGTTATGTCGTTGACGGACATTGTCTGCGAACGATCCACGCTGAAATGAACGCATTATTACAATGTGCCAAGTTGGGGATCGCAACAGATCAAGCGGAAGTTTACGTGACTCATTTTCCATGTTTAGCTTGCACAAAGGCGTTATTACAAGCGGGAATCAAAAAGATTCATTATTTGAAGGATTATCGCAATGATCCTTATGCTATCGAGTTGATCGAGCAAGTCGGTGCCAGTGCCCATCAAGTTCATTTAGAGAGCAAATACTTTACGAAGCTGCAATTAGGAGAAGATGCTGCCACATTACCAGAGAGATAGAGTCCGTCCGAAACTATTTGATTCTGCCGATCCTAGTCGCTATTTTGGCGGCAAGCTTTCTCTATCAGTTCAATTTTTGGTTGCTAATGCTAGTGAGTATTTTAATCATTCGGATAATCTGCATGAAAAATCTACAGCTGTTGCTGCTGGTCTTTTTGTGCAGCTTTTTTATTGGTTTACGAACGTATTATTATGTAAACCAATCTGATCATGCTCCTCAAAAACTAACAAATCAACTTATGCAAATTCAAACTGATTCAGTTAAAGTTGATGGTAATTTCTTGAAATTAACAGGCACCCTGCGAGGAAAAAAGTATTTAGTTTATCATACCTTAAAATCACCAGAGGAAAAATCAATTTGGGTAGGAAAAGAATTGCCGAACCCAGCTTTGGTCAGCGGTGAGACAGAAGCTTTTGATGTCGCTAGAAATCTAAATGGCTTTGACGCCAGAAAATACTATCGAAGTTTAGGCTACAATCAAATTCTTCAAATTGAATCGCTGAAAACATTGAAAAATGAGAAATTTTCCTTGAACGATTTGCGCCAGCGGCTGATTTGGAAAATTGATCAGCGTTACTCCCGAAGATTATCCAGCTATATCAAAGCTCTGGTTATCGGCTATAAAGATGCTCATTTTGAAGAGTACACAGCTGCGTATAAAACTACTGGGTTGTTGCATCTGTTTACGTTGTCTGGACTGCATATCCAGTTTTATTTAGGTGGGGTCCACCTGTTGCTGAAGAGAATCGGTTTGACCAGAGAGACACGGCTAGTCATATTGAGTATGATTGGAGTTTTATTGACATATTTAACTGGCGGGAGCTACAGTACGATTCGAGCAGTATTGAGCTTTTTAATTGCCTTTGCCTGCCTGACATTTGAGCTCTCCTTCTCAAAGCTTGATCAATGGAGTTTGATGCTATTCCTTGTAGTGTTGTTGTTTCCTTTAGTATTTTGGTCAGTAGGGGCACAACTGAGTCTATATTTTGCACTCCTGCTGTTGTATCTTAATGATCTCCATTTTAAATTACACCAGCAAATGTTGTTGTTTTCCGTTTTATCTCTGCCAGTTCTATTATACAACTTCAGTGAATGGACCATCATTGGAGGCTTGTTCACGTTGATGCTGTTTCCGCTCTTTGAATGGATGATTCTTCCAGGTTGTTTATTACTTTTTATGGGGTGTTTTTTTCCGATTCCGCATTTCTTAAGCAAGATTCTCGATTCCATTTTTCATATCCTAGAAAAAGCGCTAGATTTGGCTGCTTTCCCTAACTTGACTATCGGCCGCCCGAGCTTTCTGATTCTTTTGGTTCTGCTTATACTTGTTTTATGGGGTATTGATCGTTTGAAATATCGAGAAAAAGTATTATGGCTCGTAGGTGGGGCTGTTGTATTGCTGCTATCGATTTCGTTTTCAGCCAAAGGTATGATTGCTTTTGTGGATGTCGGTCAAGGAGATAGTATTTTTATTAAACTGCCATTCAAACAAGAAACCTTCTTGATTGATACAGGCGGACGCTTGAATTTTAAGCAAAAAGAGTGGCAAACGCGTCAGCAAAAGCAGCTTTCAGATTACAATCTTTTACCATTCTTAAAGTCGTTAGGCTGTACGCGTATTGATCATTTGATTGTCACTCACAATGATGCCGATCATATGGGTGAACTCCCACATCTATTAGATGAATTGAAAGTAAAAAATCTTTATTTGGCGAAAGGGTCGCAAATGGAATTACGATCTATTTTGCAGCCACTAAAGGGAACCAAGATTCACTTAACGAAGCGAGGAGAGACGATCGGTAAGAAATTAAAGCTGCAGGTGCTTTCACCAGAAGCCAGCGAAGGTAAAAATGACGATTCGCTAGTGACCTATTTTACCTTGAATCATCAACGCTTTTTATTAACTGGGGATTTGGAAGTATCTGGAGAAGAAAAGCTGCTGAAGAAATATCCGCAATTAAAAGTGGATTTCCTAAAAATCGGTCATCATGGCAGTAATACGTCCACTGGAGAGCAATTTATCAAACAGCTGCGACCGAAGCATGGAGTCATTTCAGTAGGAAAAAGAAATCGATACGGTCATCCAACGACTGAAACGTTAGCTAAACTGAAAAAATATCGTGTCAACGTTTTACGAACCGATCAACAGGGAATGATCTATTATCAATGGTCGGCGATTACAAAAAAGGGTGAAATAAAAGTCTTAATAGATTTTCTGGATCAATCGTGGTAGCATGAATAGTCAGGGTTCGGAAACTATATTTATGAACCGTACCAATGAAAACTATTATTCTTACTATTGAAATAGGAGCAGTTGCATGAATACACAAGAAGCACTTCAACAGATTAGAAACGCACCACTGAAGCCGGTCTATCTTGTGACAGGGACAGAGGACTATCTGATCCAAGAAATCCGTCAGGCCTTTTTAGAACGAATGAAGAAGGATGATCTGGAGGAATTGAATTTCATGTCTTTTGATATGGAAGAAAGCGGGCTGGGTGCAGTGATTGATGAAGCCGAGACGCTACCTTTTTTTGGCGATTATCGTTTGATCTTCGTTGAGAAGCCCTACTTTTTAACCGGTGAAAAGAAAAGTAATGTTCCGGAACAGGATACCGATGGTTTAGTCGATTACTTGAAAAAACCATTAGATACCTCGATCGTGGTTTTTTGGGCGGATTATCCTAAGCTTGATGCTCGAAAAAAAATCACGAAGGCTTTGAAGAAAACCGAGGTTATAGATGCCGCACCATTGCAAGAACGAGAGTTGCGTACTTTCCTACAGCGCTATATCAGCAATGAGAATGTCAAAATTTCCAAAGAAGCCTTTGATTTGTTTCTGCGATTAACCGATTTTGATCTTTCGAAAGCGATGAATGAAATCGGAAAATTGTTGTTGCTTGCCGGCAACGGTGGAACGATCACGCTTCAATTAGTCCAAGATCTAGTCCCTAAAACGCTGGAGCACAATATTTTCGAGCTGACTGAGCAGATCTTGAAAGGCGACACAGCAAAAGCTTATCAAACTTACGAAGAATTGCACTTGCAAGGCGAAGAAACGATCAAGTTGACTGCAATTTTGATTGGTCAGATCCGTCTGCTGCTACAAACGAAGCTTCTACAGAAAATCGGTTATCAGCAGGCTAATATTGCAGAAACCTTAGGGATACATCCTTATCGAGTAAAATTAGCGATGCAGCAAGTCGCCAAATTTCCGCTAAGTTTACTTGTCTCAATGTATGACGAATTGGTAGAAAATGATTATCAAGTGAAGACGGGACAAGCTGAAAAAGAATTGAACTTCCAGTTATTTATTCTAAAATCAACAGAACGTATAAAAAAATAGAATTTTTTCTCACTTTTCTTCTAT